>DASWBF010000029.1:0-2117 GCA_036390735.1 Mycobacterium sp.
CGTTCGGCGAGAACTTCCGTTGGGTGGTGCTCGCCGATCCCGAGGGCAACGCGTTCTGTGTGGCCGGCAGTAGCTAAGCGCGACACTGCGGCGCCAAGTGAGCCCCGGCGCGTGGCGGACGGGAGCGCGGCGGGTCGGGAACTTAAGCTATCTGGGTGACGTCACCGCTCGCCGAGTCTGATTCTCTTCGCGCAAGCGGCTCATCGCCGACGCCGCCGCAGACCACGCCCTCGCTCGATACCGTCGAGCACGCGGCGGCGACGCCGGACCTTCCGCAGCCGTACCGTGAGCTGGGCCTCAAGGACGACGAGTACGCGCGAATCCGCGAGATCCTCGGCCGCCGTCCTTCCGACGCCGAGCTGGCCATGTACTCGGTGATGTGGAGCGAGCACTGCTCCTACAAGTCGTCGAAGGTGCATCTGCGCTACTTCGGCGAGACCACCACCGACGAGATGCGAAAAGCGATGCTTGCGGGTATCGGTGAAAACGCCGGCGTCGTCGACATCGGCGACGGCTGGGCCGTCACGTTCAAGGTCGAGTCGCACAACCACCCGTCGTACGTGGAGCCGTACCAGGGTGCGGCCACCGGGGTGGGCGGCATCGTGCGCGACATCATGGCGATGGGCGCGCGGCCTGTCGCGGTGATGGACCAGCTGCGGTTCGGCGCTGCCGACGCCGCCGACACCCGGCGGGTGGTCGACGGCGTCGTGCGCGGTATCGGCGGCTACGGCAACTCGCTTGGCTTGCCCAATATCGGTGGCGAGACGGTGTTCGACGCGTCGTATGCCGGCAACCCGCTGGTGAACGCGCTGTGCGTCGGGGCGCTGCGCAAAGAGGACCTGCACCTGGCTTTCGCATCCGGCACCGGCAACAAGATCATCCTGTTCGGCGCCCGCACCGGGCTGGACGGGATCGGCGGCGTGTCGGTACTCGCGTCGGAGACGTTCGGCGGCGACGAGTCCGGGTCAGGTAGGAAAAAGCTGCCGAGCGTGCAGGTGGGCGACCCGTTCATGGAGAAGGTGCTCATCGAGTGCTGTCTGGAGTTGTACGCCGCGGACCTGGTGGTCGGCATCCAGGACCTGGGTGGTGCCGGATTATCCTGCGCCACATCAGAACTCGCGTCTGCGGGTGGTCAAGGTATGGCCGTCGAGCTGGACAACGTGCCATTGCGAACCGCCAATATGACGCCCGCGGAGGTGCTCGCCAGCGAGTCGCAGGAACGCATGTGCGCGGTGGTCAAGCCCGAGAACGTGGACGCGTTCCTCGCGGTGTGCCGCAAGTGGGAGGTGTTGGCCACCGTGATCGGCGAGGTCACCGACGGCGACCGGCTGCGGATCACCTGGCACGGCGAGGCGGTGGTCGACGTGCCGCCGCGGACAGTGGCCCACGAGGGGCCGGTCTATCAGCGTCCCGTAAAGCGACCCGACAGCCAGGACGCACTGAACGCCGACACCTCGGCGCGGCTGCCGCGGCCGACCACCGGCGACGAGTTGCGCGCGACTTTGCTTGCGCTGCTTGGCAGCCCGCACCTGTGCAGCCGCGCGTTCATCACCGAGCAGTACGACCGCTACGTCCGTGGCAACACGGTGCTCGCCGAGCACGCCGACGGTGGCGTATTGCGCATCGACGAACGGACCGGCCGCGGTATCGCCGTGTCCACCGATGCAAACGGCCGCTACACCCAGCTCGACCCGTACACGGGCGCGCAGCTCGCGCTGGCCGAGGCCTACCGCAACGTCGCGGTCACCGGCGCCACGCCCGTGGCTGTCACCAACTGCCTCAACTTCGGGTCTCCGGAGGATCCCGGCGTGATGTGGCAGTTCTCGCAGGCTGTTCGTGGCTTGGCCGACGGCTGTGCGGAACTTGGAATCCCGGTCACCGGCGGCAACGTCAGCTTCTACAACCAGACCGGCTCCACCGCGATCCTGCCGACCCCCGTCGTGGGGGTACTCGGGGTGTTGGAAGACGTGAGCCGACGTATTCCTACCGCTTTCGGTACCGAGCCGAGTAAGACACTGATGCTGCTCGGCGACACTCGCGACGAGTTCGACGGGTCGATCTGGGCGCAGGTCACCGCGGACCACCTGGGCGGCCGCCCCCCGGCCGTCGACCTGCAG
>DASWBF010000030.1:0-6780 GCA_036390735.1 Mycobacterium sp.
GAAGTAGTGACGACGCGCGCATCGCGGTCGATCGCCGTCGCCCGCACGTCGGTGCGTAGTTCGACGAATCCGTCTGCGGCGTAGTCATTTCCGGGTAGCGCCAACGCGGCACGATCCCAGCTGCCGACATACGAGGACAGCGCCACCCGGTCGTAGGCCGGGGTCGGCTCCTCACACAGCACGATGATGTGCCAGCGCCCGTCGCGGTCGCGGTCGCGCATCGCCTCGACGAACCGATGCCCCACCATCCCGTGACCAACAACCACAAGGCTTTTGCGCGTCATGCCGGCACCGCTTCCGGTGTCGCCAATGCCGGCACTCTGACGGGCCGGCGCACGTACGCGAACCATGTGATCGTTGCGCACAGCACGTAGCAGCCGAGGAACACCCAGAAGGCCATCGTGGCCGAGTGCGCCGCCGACAGATACGAGGCGCGCAGGACGAGGTTGATCCCGACACCGCCGAGAGCGCCGACAGCTCCGGCAATCCCGATCAACGCGCCGGCCATGGTGCGCGACCACGCCGTCTTTTCCGCAGCGCTCAGATCGTCGCGGCTCTGCGCCTTGGCGGCGAAGATCGACGGAATCATCTTGTACACCGAGCCATTCCCGATGCCGGACAGGATGAACAGCACAATGAATCCGATGACGTAGGCAGTCATGATGCCGCCGGAGGGGGCACCGGGCGTCGCGTCGTCGAGACGCCCGGCGACCACCAGCCACCCGGCGGCGGCGATCATCGCGGCGAACGTGTACAGCGTCACCTTGCCGCCACCGATCCGGTCGGACAGCCAGCCACCGGGTGGGCGCGACAGTGAGCCCAAGAGCGGTCCGATGAATGCGATCTGAGCGGCGTGCAGCGAGGCCTGCGCGGTCATCGCCGCGGTGGCGGGACCGCCGTCGGTGAGCCCGGCGAGGAAGTTCATCTGCAACACCTGGCCGAACGCGAACGAGAATCCGATGAACGAACCGAAGGTGCCGATGTAGAGCAGCGCGATCAGCCACGAATCGCGGTAGCCCAGCACCTCGACCATCGACTTGGCGTTGGTCTTCTGGTGGGTGAGGTTGTCCATGAACAGCGCCGCGCCCAGCCCCGCGATCGCGATGAGCACCAGATACACCGCGCACACCCAGTGTGGCGATCGGTTGCCGACGGTTGCGATCACCAGCAGCCCGACAAGCTGGATCACCGGCACGCCGATATTGCCGCCGCCGGCATTCAGCCCCAGCGCCCAGCCCTTGTGCCGCTGCGGATAGAAGGCGTTGATGTTCGTCATCGACGAGGCGAAGTTGCCGCCACCGAAGCCTGCCAGCGCCGCCACCGCCATGAACGCGGTGTAGGACGTTTCCGGATGCGCCATGAAATAGAGCGTCATCAGCGTCGGGATCAGCAGCACCAACGCCGAGAACACGGTCCAGTTGCGGCCGCCGAACTTGGCCACTGCGAACGTGTACGGGATTCGCATCACCGCGCCGACCAGGGTCGGGACCGCCACCAGGAAGAACTTGCCGGCGGCATCGATGTGGTAGACGGCCTGCGGCATGAACAGCACCATCACCGACCAGATAGACCAGACCGAAAAGCCGACGTGTTCGGTGATCACCGACCAGATCAGGTTGCGGCGGGCAATGTTCGCTCCGCCGTTGTTCCAGGCGTCCACGTCCTCGGGGTCCCAGTTGTCGATGTCGTGCTTGCGTGTGCGGGTGGGCATGCGGCCACGGTAGGAAAGCCTTGTTGCGGAAACGATGCAGGCGATGACCCGAGTGATACATCCTGCTCACATGCCCCGCGCGGGGCCGGTGAGCTAAAGGATCAGCCGGACAAGTGCGGCCGTTCGGGCCAGGCCCGGAAACGCCGCGGCGGTGGATCGTGGATGCAGCGCGTGCACGGCAAGGCGAAACATCAACGCGCGCAACAACATCTGCGGCCATTCGGGCAGCGGCGCCCATCGTTCGATCAGCCCGTCGTCGGCCTCGCCCCACGACAGAGCGTCCACGACAACCACACCCGCCGCCCACGCCGCCGGCCGCCAGTACGGTGTGATGTCGGTGATGCCCGGTGCCGCCGTGCCCGCGAAAAGCACTGTGCCGTAAAGGTCTCCGTGCACCAGTTGGTTGGGGCTCTTGGTCGGTCTGCGCAGCCCGGTTAGCTGGTTGATCAGATCGAGCGAGCGCTGGCCGTCCGCCGATCCGGGCGACACCCGCGCGCCCGACGGCCAGGCGTGCAGCGGGCGGTCCTCCCACGCGGCGCGGTCGGCGGCGATGAACACGTCGACGTCGCCCCACGGCGCGACCGGCGGCTGCGTGAGAAACCGCGGCCGTTCGAGTTTCGCGGTGGCCTCGTGCAGGCGAACCCCCGCCGACAGGACCTCGTCGTGCCGCGGCTCAGGCGTGCCTGCGACGAAAGTGTCTGCGCGCCAGCCTGATACCACGTAGCGCCCGTCGGTCGAGCGCACCGGCCGGGCCAGCCGCACGCCGTCGACGAACAACGTCTCGCGCACCTTCGCGGACCACGCGGCGCGGGCATGGTCGGCGACCATCGACAGCACGACTTCCCCGCAGCGGAACCCGCCTTCCCAGCCGGCCCGCAGCGGCACGGGGCGAAATCCCGTCAACCCGAACGCCGCCTGCACATGCTCCGGCGGCCGTTCGGCGGTCATGGCGTCAGGTTACCTGCGTAAACGCGGCGACCCGTAGGGCTGACGGGCCGTGTCGTCAGTACATCACCATGTCGGGCTCGAGTTGCTTGGCCCACGCGACGATGCCACCTTGGAGGTGCTTTGCGTCGGAGAAGCCGGCCTTCTTCACCGCGGCGAGCGCCTCGGCGGAGCGCACACCGGTCTTGCAGTACAGCACCGCGATCCCGTCCTGCGGCAGCTTGGCCAGTCCGTCGCCCGACTCGATCGTCGACTTGGGCACAAGCTGTGCGCCCGTGATGTGATTGATGTCCCACTCGACGGGCTCACGCACGTCGATCAGCGCGACCTTCTTGCCGGAGTCGAGCAGTTCGCGCAGCTCGCGCGGCGTCACTGTGGAGTCCGCCGACGCCTCGGCTGCCTCGTCGGACACGACGCCGCAGAACTCCTCGTAGTCGATGAGCTCGGTGATCTTGACCGTCTCGGGGTCCTTGCGGATCTTGATCGTGCGGTAGGTCATCTCCAGCGCGTCGTACACCATCAGCCGGCCCAGCAGCGGCTCGCCGATGCCGGTGATCAGCTTGATCGCCTCGGTGCCCATCACCGACGCGATCGACGCGCACAGAATCCCCAGTACCCCGCCCTCCGCGCACGAAGGCACCATGCCCGGTGGCGGCGGCTCGGGGTACAGGTCGCGGTAGTTGAGACCGAGCCCGTCCGGCGCGTCCTCCCAGAACACCGACACCTGGCCCTCGAAGCGGTAAATCGATCCCCAGACGTACGGCTTGCCGGCGAGCACCGCCGCGTCGTTGACCAGATAACGGGTGGCGAAGTTGTCGGTGCCATCGAGGATCAGGTCGTACTGCTCGAACAGCTCCACCGCGTTCGTCGGCTCCAACCGCAGCTCATGCAGCCGGACGTCGACAAGCGGGTTGATCTCCCGAATCGAATCGCGAGCGCTTTCCGCCTTGGACCGGCCGATGTCGGACTGGCCGTGAATGATCTGGCGCTGAAGGTTGGACTCGTCGACGACGTCGAACTCGACGATGCCGATGGTGCCGACCCCCGCGGCGGCCAGGTACAGCAATGCCGGCGAGCCGAGACCACCGGCACCGATTACCAGCACGCGTGCGTTCTTCAGGCGTTTCTGCCCGTCGACGCCGAGGTCGGGAATGATGAGATGACGGCTGTAGCGCGCGACCTCTTCACGGGTCAACTCAGCGGCTGGCTGCACCAGCGGCGGCAAGGTTGTCGACACGCGGTCTCTCCTCGGTCAGCGGTTCACACCATCACAATAGGCACGTCGAATAACGACGTAGCCCGCTCAGACCTTCCCGAATCCCCGCGCGAGCGTGCGCTCAATGCCACTAACACCGGGGTCAGGCGATGGGATACGGCCAGGGGTTGAAGCGGCACACCTTGCCGTCGGGCTTGACCGTGTCAGGGTCGAACCGGAACTCGTCGTTGTTGTTGATGGAGAACGTCTGCTGCATCATCACCGGCGCCAGGTCGCCGTTCTCGGCGCACGGCTCGTGCCGCTGGTAGCCGATCGCGTGGCCGACCTCGTGGTTGATCAGGTACTGCCGATAGGAGCCGATGTCGCCCTGGAACGGCACCGCGCCACGCACCCAGCGCGCCTCGTTCATGAACACCCGTCGCTGCGCCTCCGGGCCGTAGGCCGGGTTGTAGCACGACGCCTCCAGCGGAATCTCGTACCCACAGCCCTCGCGCACCGTCATCGGCGACGTCAGCGACACCCGGAAATCCGGGTTGCCCTGCGCACTGCCGTCGACGCGGCGGAACGCGAACTGGGTGTTGTGCGTCCAGCTCTTCGGGTTGGCCAGAGTCTGGCTGACCATGCGCGCGAAGCCCTCGTCACCGCCGTAGGACGTGGTGTCGACGCCGTCCTCCACCTCGACGGTGTAGGTGAAGACCTTGGTGGTGCCCTGGCCGACCTGTTGCTCGTTGCCCGGCACGATGTGCCACGTCTTCGCACCGCCCTGCGTGTACGGGCCGCCGTCGGGCAACACGCCGGTGGGCAGGCTCG
The DNA here is from genome assembly GCA_036390735.1 of Mycobacterium sp. GTDB lineage: Bacteria > Actinomycetota > Actinomycetes > Mycobacteriales > Mycobacteriaceae > Mycobacterium. Next base: position 4,683 of record DASWBF010000030.1, read on the forward strand.
CGTCGAATTGCGTCAGCCCCTTCGGCGGCGCGCCGATGATCGCCGTGCCGACCGCCTCGATCGTCTGCCGGGGACCCTCCACGACGCCGTCGCTCGTGGCTTTGTCTTGCGCGCTGCCGTCGAACATGGTGATGAGGGCCATGACCGTGACGGCCGCCAGCACCGGCAACGCATACGCACGCCAGCCGTACGTCGACACGAACCGGCCGAGCCATGTCCGCTTGCGCCACCGCTGTCTGTCGTCACGATTCGACCTGACCCGCCCGTAGTCGACGGACACCGGGTCGCGCTGGGCACGCAACGGCTCCCGCCACTCGTTGCGCAACACCGGCACACGACCGCCGCGACGCCCCGGGTCGTAGGTCACGGAACACAGAATGTCACAGTCGATACGGGTCGCACTTCCGGCGCACCGCTGCCTGCGGTAGTAGTGTCGGACTCTTGGACGAAGCCAGACAGCGACCAGATGAGGATGGTGATGAGCGATCTCGCCAATACCGCCGAAAGGCGGGGCGACGCGGTCAGCGCCCCTCACGGTAGGGCTCGGCGCGGCAGCCGGCTTCCCCGTGACGAGCGGCGCGGACAGTTACTTGCCGCTGCCAGTGAAGTTTTCGTCGACCGCGGCTTCCACGCGGCAGGCATGGACGAGATCGCCGATCGCGCCGGCGTCAGCAAACCCGTTCTGTACCAACACTTCTCGAGCAAACTCGAGCTGTACCTGGCCGTCCTTCAACGGCACGTCGAGAACCTGGTGTCCGGCGTCCGGCAGGCGCTGCGGACCACCACGGACAACCGGCAGCGGCTACGGGCAGCGGTTCAGGCATTCTTCGACTTCATCGAGCACGACAGCCAGGGCTACCGGCTGATCTTCGAGAACGACTACGTCTCCGAGCCGCAGGTGGCCGCGCAGGTCCGGGTTGCCACGGAGTCGTGCACCGATGCGGTGTTCGACCTGATCAGCCGCGACTCCGGCCTGGAGGCGCATCGCGCCCGGATGATCGCCGTCGGGCTGGTCGGCATCAGCGTGGACTGCGCCCGCTACTGGCTGGGCGCCGAGCGGCCGATCACCAAAGACGCCGCCGTCGAGGGCGCGGTGCAGTTCGCCTGGGGTGGGTTGTCGCACGTGCCGCTGGCGCGGTCGTAGCGCTAGCCGCCGCCGAACCCGACCCTGCGCACGTCGGCCACGCCGATCTCCACGTAGGAGATTTTGGACGTCTGCACCAAAACCTTGCGTCCCCGCTCGTCAGTCAGGTCGAGCACCGGTGAGCCCTTCTCCAGCGCGGCGCGGACCTCCTCTTCGACCTCGGCGGGCGTCTGCGAGCTGTTGAGTACCAGCTCGCGCGGGCTCTCCGAGATGCCGATCTTGACCTCCACGCTGCTGCACCCTTTCCGTTGCTGCATTCTCCCCCGACAGCAGGTTAGTGGAAGGGTCACAGACCAGCCGGATTGCGGGCGTTCGCGCTGCGCGAATCGACACCCATCGGTGACCTGACACGCCCGGCGGCCGACCGGAACCGGCCTCGCGAGACCGTTACCATCGTGCGTTCCGTGAGTGAGGTGAGTATCGATGACCAGGCCGTATCGCGGCGACACCTCGGGCGCTGGCCCCTCCACCGCGACCCGCGAGCTCGTCCGCGACGACTATGACGACGACGTCGTCTTCTACCAGGATTCGTCCCCCTGGCGCTGGGCGGCTGCGGTGGGCGGCGTCGTGCTGGTGCTCGCCGTGATCCTTGCGATCCTCATCGTGCGTGGCGGCGACGGCTCGTCGACGATGACGGGCGTCGTGCCGTCGAGGTCGGCGCCCGTGCTGACGCCGCCCGCCGCGACATCACGGCCCTCACCGCCGCCGACCGCGTCGCTGGCGCCCGAGACAGTGAGTACGGTGACGCCGTCGCCGACGATCACGCCGTCGCCCACCGAGGCCGTCCCGACGGCGGCTACCCCGCAGGCCGATCCCCGGACCGTCACGTACACGGTCTCAGGCAGCCGCCAGCCGGGCGACATCGTCACGGTGACCTACCTCGACGAAACGGGCCTTCCGCGGACTGACTTCAACGTCACGCTGCCGTGGAGCAAAACCATCGTCTCGGGCGGC
>DASWBF010000031.1:0-2722 GCA_036390735.1 Mycobacterium sp.
ATGACGGCGACAGCTTGCGGTCTCTAGCGTCGAGGCCGTGAGCGTTCGCGTCCCAAGCCTGCCGTGTTACTTGGTCGAGTGGTACCGGCCCGAGATCACTGCCGTTGATCTTGACGAGACCGTGGCGCGGCTCGACGCGAGTGCTGCGATGATGTCGGCCGCTGGGGCACCAGTCAGCTTGATGATGACGCTCGCACTGCCCACGGACGAGGTGGTCTTTTGCGTGTTCTCAGCCGGGTCAGCACAGTTCGTTGCCGACGCGTGTTGCCGGGCCGGTTTCCCGCCGGAGCGTCTCACGCAGGCCGATGGCGCCCGGATCGCCGGCGGATGAAGTAGCCACACTTTTGGCTATAATCACGCCATGTAGTCAGTGCCGCTCGGTGAGGCGAAGGATCGACTGTCCGGTCTTGTCGATGAGGCGGAGTCACCCACGAGATCATCACCATCACCAAGCATGGCCGTGTAGCAGCGGTACTGATGAGCGCGGACGACCTCGAATCTCTGCACGAGACGCTGGACTGGTTGGCCAAGCCCGGCATCGCTGACCCCATCGCAGCCGCCGAGCGCGAATACGAGGCCGGCGAAACGATCAGCGGAGACGAATTGCGAGCCGAGTTTGGTCTTTCGTCGCAGTGAACTCCGGCGACGAACCGTACAGGATTGAGCTCGCCGCTTCGGCTCGCCCGAGCCTTGCATCGCCTTCCTGCCAAGGCGGCCGCTGCAATCATCGAGTTCATCACCGGTCCGCTTGCCGCAGACCCCCACCGCTTCAGCAAGCCGCTCGTCAACGAGCTGAGTGCATACCGCAGTGCCAGCCGCGGCGACTATCGAGTGCTGATCCGCATAGACGAAGCCAAGCGCCGCGTCCTGGTCGCCTACGTCGACCACCGCGCGGATGTCTACCGACGTCGTTGACGGCTCTCTCGGGTTAGCTCTGAGTCGCTGGTCCGCCATCTACTATTCAACAGGTGTTCATCGGCGACGCAGGACTTGTGCAGTGGCGCTTGCCGTCGACTCGCACTCGGGCGGGCGCCGTCGTCGTGCTGATCGCGCTGCTGTTGGTTGTGTTGCAGATTGCCGCGAGCCGAGGCGGATTTCAAGGCCCACTGCACAGCCTGATCAGCGACTACGTCGCAACCCCGAAATCGGCGACGGTGCCGTGGGTCGGCCTGGGCGTGGCGATGGTCGGCCTGTCCCACCACTGGCGGATCCGGGCGCTGTCGCTGGCCGCGGTCCTCGATGTGCTTTTCGCCGCCGAGCGGCTGTTGCGCGGCGGGGTATTCGCCGTGGGGAACGGCCCGGTGATCGTGCTCACCGGCTTGACGGTGTTGGCGTTGACGCGATGGACGGGCGAGCAGCGCAGCAACGCGTTGCGCGGCATCGCATTCGGCATCCTGCTCATCCTGGCGACCAAGGTCGGCGATGCGTGGTTGCGTATCACGGCGATTGCCCGGCCGACGGTCTGGGACAAGTACGCGCTGCTGGCCGATCATGCGCTGGCGCAGCCGTCCTGGTTGTTGGGCCGGCTGGTCGACACCGCCGGGCCCGTTGCGTCCGGTCTGCTGCACTGGGTGTACATCGAGTTGCCCGCCGCGGCGCTCGTGGCCGCGCTCTACCAATTGCGTCATGTCACCACGGTCGGCTGGCCGTGCCACTTCCTAGTGCGCTCGTTTCTGGTGCTGGGCCTGGTCGGCCCGGTGATCTACATTCTGTTTCCGATCGTCGGTCCCGCTTACGCATTCAGCGCTGCGGGCGAGGGATTTCAAGTCGGCGACTACTGGTCCCACGCCCTTCCGCCCATCGACATGGCGCCGGCGGCCATTGCATTCGACAACGAAACCGCACGCAACTGCATGCCGTCGATGCACACCGCCTGGGCGCTGGCCGTGTTCCTCCATACCCGTGGCGGACCCCGCTGGCTGCGATGGGGCGGCACGTTCTGGCTGGCGGGCACGCTCGCGGCGACGCTGGGCTTCGGCTACCACTACGGCGTCGACCTCATCGCCGGAGCCGTGTTGTGCATGACCGTGGAATCCGCGCTGCGGGAACCACAGTGGGGCGGGAACTCGTCGCGGGTGTGGCTGGTCGCCGCCGGCTCGTCGTTCTTGGCGGCGCTGCTGTTGGCCTGTCGCTATCTCGCTGAGCCGATGGCGCGATACCCGCTGCTGTTCGGCCCGTTGCTCATCGGGGCGCTGGTGGTGTTCAGCGGCACCTTCTACGCGACCTTCTTCAGCCAGACCTGGCTCGGCATCGCGCTGCGTCCCGCTGCCGCGCAACGGTCTCAGCCCCAGGCCGAGTACGGCTGACGCGGCTTGCCGGTGCAGGCTGGCATACTCGAAGGTATGTTCGAACCGGTGGTGTCGTCGCTGCTAGACACGTTTTCTGGGGTGGAGGACGCCGGTGTGGTGGCGGCGATCGGGGTGGCGTCTGGGGAGGAGAACGCGGCGTGTGCGCGCCGGTTGGAGGCGATGGGGGAGTTGTATTCGCGCCGGGCGCCCGAGGACGACGGCGAGCGCATCGGCTGGTTGGTCGACGGGTATGAGAGTCTGGCGGCCGAGGTGGCCGCGGAGTTGGGCATCAGCCGGGGCTGGGCGCGCGGGCAGCTGCGGTACGCAATCCATCTGCGCGAGAAGCTGCCGCAGCTGATGCGGGTGTTTGTCACCGGCGCTATCGATATGCGGATGGTGATCACCATCGTCAACCGGGTGGTGTTGATCACCGA
>DASWBF010000032.1:0-2000 GCA_036390735.1 Mycobacterium sp.
GCCCACTTACTGAAAAGATTAGGTTACCACACTCAACCTGCCGTAAGTGAGCCGCCGAGAATGTACTATACCACCGGGTTCTGCACTGGCGAAATCAAGGTAGCTATTCAGCTGTTGCCACTCACCTCGGCGGCACGTTCCGCGCCACCGCGAGCGCGTAGACGGGCGGCGCGTCGACGGTCATCCGTCGGCGGACGGGTCCCAGCATTGCGAGCGGCGGCGGCGTGCGCGTTGTGGCTGGTGTGACGTGATCGTCGGCGTGTCGAGTTGATCTCGGTGTCGGGTTGGGCAGGGTGTCGTCGTGCCCGATCGCCCGCCCGACGAGCAGTCGGCTGTGGACGACGCTGCGCTGCGGGTGGAGAACGCCGCGCTGCGTGCTGAGGTGGAGGAGCTTCGGGCGAGCGAGGCTGCGGTGCGTGCCGATCACGCCGAGTTGAAGAGCATGGTCGCGGTGTTGACCGGGCAGGTTGCGCAGCTGGAGCGGGTGGTCAGGGAACAGGCCGATGAGATCGCGGAGTTGAAGCGCCAGGCCGCTGGGGACTCCTCGAACTCCTCCCGCCCTCCGTCCTCGGATGCGCCGTGGGCGAAGAAGCCGGCGAAGATGCGCTCGTCGCGGACGAGGTCGGGACGCAAGTCCGGCAAGCAGCCGGGCTCTGCGTCGTCCTCGCGCTGCCTGATCGACGACCCGGACGAGCGGCTGGAGATCCGGCCGGGCCGCTGCCGGTCCTGTGACGCGTCACTGGTCGAGGCCACCGAACACGGCCATCGGCGGCGTCAGATCGTCGACATCCAGCCCGCGCCGCCCCCGAAGGTCACCGAGTATGTGCGGATCTCGAAGGTCTGCGCGTGCTGCGGGGTGGTCACCACCCCGGGCTGGGACGACGAGGCCGTGCCGGTCGAGCACGTCGGCATTGTGGCCGCGCCGGGCTCGCCGGTGCGGATCGGCCCGGAAACCCTCGCCCGCGCCGCGTTGCTCACCTGCGCGCACTACCTGCCGGTCGGGCGCGCCCGCGACCTGCTGGAGACGTTGACCGCGATCGATGTGTCCACCGGGTTCCTGGCCGCCATCCGTGGTCGCGCCGCCCGACAGTTGGAGAAGAAGTTCCTCGGCCACATGCGAAACCTGCTGGCCACCGCGCCGGTGCTGCATGCCGACGAGACACCCGGCCGCGCCACCGGATCCCTGGCCTACGTCCACGTGGCCTGCACCGAATACCTCACGTTGATGCACGTCGGCGACCGCTCCGCGGCGAGCATCGATGCCGGCGGTGTCCTCGGACAGTTCACCGGGGTGCTGGTGCGCGACGGCTACGCCGGTTACGCACACCTGCAGGCGGCACATGCCTGGTGCGGAGCTCATCTGCTGCGCGATCTGCGGTCGATCTCCGATGCCGACCCCGACGGCCAACTGTGGGCGCAGGCGATGGCCAACACCCTGCTGGAAGCCAACCGCGCCGCCCACGAGGCCCGTGATCGTGGCGCCGACCGCCTCGACGAAGCCACGCTGAAGCAGATCCGCAACCACTACCTGGGAGCACTCGCCCGAGGCAACACCGACAACCAGGGCGAACACTCCACGCTCGCCGACAAGGCCCGCACCCTCATCACGCGGTTCAGACGGTTCGAAGACATGATCTTGAGGTTTGCCGCGGATCTCTCGGTGCCGTTCACGAACAATGAAGCGGAGCGCGCGTGCAGGCCCGTCAAGATCCAACAACGCACCTCCGGCGGCTGCTGGCGCACCCTGCAAGGCCTCACCGACTTCGCCATCGTCCAGTCCTACCTGGACACAGCCACCAAATGGGGACTCGACAAACTCGACGCCCTCCGCCAACTCTTCACCACCGGCGCATGGCTACCACCCACACTCAAACCAGCTGAATAGCTACGGCGGGAGGGTTGGGGATCATGACGCAATTGCCGCAATCTGCTCCTATTAGTCGGAGCATGTGGAAGCCGGTCGTCGGCCTGTTGATCAGGGTCACTGTCTCGGCAACAGT
>DASWBF010000033.1:0-14665 GCA_036390735.1 Mycobacterium sp.
CATCACCCACAGCGCTGCGGGCGTCTTGTCCACCGTGATCGCGTTCGCGGCGTCGCTGGAGCCGAACAGGAATGCGGTCCTGCTCTGCGAACCAGCTTGCACCGCAGCGGAATAGAAGCCGTTGGCCCAACCGCTCGCGGACAGGTTCCACAGGTAGAGGCACGCGGTCACGACCAGCAGCCCTGTGAACGCGGCCCGGTGAACGGGAAAACGTTGCGGCCGTTGACGGATGACGGGCGCGTCGTGGACGGTCCGCGGCGGTGAGCGTCATCAGTCCATTCTGGGGTTGGTTGCTAGGCGCCGGATTTGTCGTCGCTGGGGGCTGGCTGTGAAGCCGCCAGCCGGACGGTGAACGCGGTGTCGCCGGGCACGCTGCGCACGTCGATGCTGCCGTGATGCGCCTTGACCACCGCGGACACGATCGCCAGTCCCAGCCCCGTGCTGCCGTCGCGGCGCGACCGGGATGTGTCACCGCGGGCGAAACGCTCGAAAATCTCCGGCCGTACCGCCGCGGGAATGCCAGGGCCGTCGTCGGCGACCGTCAACACCGCGCCGCCCGCGCCGGCGCTGGCCAACGACGTCGTCACTGATGTACCTGCTGGGGTGTGGGTGCGCGCGTTGGCGAGAAGGTTCACCAGCACCTGCTGCAGGCGCTGGCCGTCACCAGTGACCACCACGGGCTCATCGGGCAGGTCCAGCGACCATCGATGCTCCGGTCCGGCGACATGCGCGTCTGCGACCGCGTCCACGGCCAGCTGCGACAGGTCCACGCGTTCCCGCTGCAGCGGACGTCCGGTGTCCAGTCGTGCCAGCAGCAGCATGTCTTCGACGAGCTGCGTCATGCGCGCGGCCTCCGACTCGACGCGGCCCATCGCATGCGCGACATCGGCGGGCACGTCACCACGACGGCGCTGCGCCAGTTCGGTATAGCCGCGGATCGCCGAGAGCGGAGTTCGAAGCTCGTGGCTCGCGTCGGCGACGAACTGCCGCACCCGCGTCTCGCTGGCATGCCGGGCGGCCAACGCGTCCGAGATCCGTTCGAGCATGCGGTTCAGCGCTGCCGCGAGCTGCCCCACCTCGGTGTGCGCGGCCGCCGGGTCGACGGCAAGGACATGCGTCGGCAGCGTCACCTCCCCGCGATCGAGCTCGAGGTTGGCGACGTCGCGGGCGGTTGCCGCCACCCGCGACACCGGGGCGAGCTGGCGTCGGATGATCACGATTCCTGCCGCGATGGCCGCGATGAGCGCGATGCCCGCGACGATGCCGAAGATCGTTCCCACCGACAGCAGCGTGTTGTCGACCTCGGCCATCGGCAGACCGGAAACGACCGTGTCGCCGCTCCGAGAGTGGCGTGCGATCACGCGGTACCGGCCGAGGCCGTCGAGGTTCACGGTGACCGGCCGGCCGTCAGGCGTGGTGCGTGACAGCTGCGCGGCCGCGGCATTGCTGATGCTTTCCCGGGTGCCGTTTTGGGTGATGACGCCCGCGTCGAGAACCGTGCCGTCGCGCATTACCGCGCCGACCGTGCCAGTCGCTTGGCCGGGCGCGTCGAGGAACATCGGCCCGGGCCCGCTGTGGCGGTCGAACGCCGGCGGACGCCGCGGGTATCCCGGTGGCGGAGACAGCGGCAGCCCGAGATCGAAGATGGCCTCCGATCGGCGGCCGGCGTCGACGACCCGCTCGTCGAGCTGGCGCATCAGAAAACGGTGCAGCGCGAGTTCGGTTCCCACGCCGATGCCCACGCAGACGACGGCGAGCAGGGTCACCACAGTGACGAGCAGGCGCGTGCGCAACGACCAGGCCCGCGGGCGCAGCCTCGCGGACCGGCGTGCGTCAGTCGGCAGGTTTGAGGACATAGCCTGCGCCCCGCAGCGTGTGAATCATCGGTGCGCGACCGTTGTCGATCTTCTTGCGCAAGTACGACACGTACAGCTCGACGATGTTGGACCGGCCGCCGAAGTCGTAACTCCACACCCGGTCGAGGATCTGGGCCTTGCTCAACACTTTTCGGGCATTGCGCATCATGAACCGCAACAGCTCGAATTCCGTTGTGGTGAGCCCGATCGCGTCGCCGCCGCGAGTCACCTCGTGGCTGTCCTCGTCAAGAACAAGGTCGCCGACGACGATCCTCGCGCCGCTGGTTTCGGTGGTGACCCCGGTGCGGCGCAGCAGTGCGCGCAGCCGCAGCACCACCTCCTCGAGCGAAAACGGCTTGGTGACGTAGTCGTCGCCGCCCGCGGTCAACCCGGCGATGCGGTCTTCCACCGCGTCCTTGGCGGTGAGCAGCAGCAGCGGCAGCCCGGGGAGCTGCTCGCGCAGCTTGCGCAGCACGTCCAGCCCGCTCATGTCGGGCAGCATCACGTCGAGTACCACCACATCGGGCGCGTCCTTGCGCGCCGCCGCGATCGCCGAGGCGCCGTCACCTGCCGTCGACACGGTCCAGCCCTCGTACCGCAGTGCCATCGTCACCAGTTCGGCCAGCACCTGCTCGTCGTCGACGACCAGGACGTGGATGGGGCTGCCGTCGGCGCGACGCATGACGACCCGACCCAGGTCGTTGACGGCTGAGCGTTGAGCGTTGGACACCACGACAATCATCTGTGTGCGGGATTGGTCTTGGCTGTGCCGATCCTATGCGCGCGCTGTGAATCACTCGTAGGCATATCAGACGCTGAACCCGCGCACAGCCTGCACCCATGTTCCGGCGACACAGTGAAAGCCGACAAGTCGACCTGAAAGGGCTTACCGAATGAGTTCTGACACGAACACCGCCGACGAGACCGTCTGGGGTGCGCCACAGCCGGGCAGGAAGTGGACGGTCCGGCACACCCTGTCGGCGGTCGGCGTCGCCGCAGTGATCGCCGCGTTCGGCGGTGTGGCCATTTACGCCGCGACCAGTGGCAGCTCCAACGCGATGGGCCCCGGGACGCACGGCCCCGGCACCGGCGGGTTCGGCCCCGGTGGTCCCGGCCCCGGCGGCCCCGACGGCCAAGACCCGCACGGGCTTCCCGAAATGGGCGGCCCTGCCCCGCTGCACGGCGAGTTCGTGGTGGCCGGCGAAAACGGCGGCTACAGCACCGAACTCGTCCAAACGGGGGTCCTCACCGCGGTGTCCGACACGTCGATCACCGCCAGGAGTGAGGACGGGTTCACGCAGACCTACACGCTCGCTCCGGACAGCCGCACGGCGAATGCGCAACTGGCAGTTGACGATACGGTCACAATCCACGCGACGAAAGTCAACGGGGCCGCGACCGCGACGACGGTGGCCGAGGGCAGTGAGGTCGGGCCCGGTGGACCGCCGGCTCGCTGAGCCGTCCAGCAGTCAACGTTGCTTCTCGGACTCAGATTGCGTCGGATGGAACGTCACGTCGATGTGCTCAAATCCCTTGGCCTGCTGGGCTTTTGCTTGACCGGTATAGGTCTTGCGATCTCCGGCCGTCAACGCCACGTCGTCGGTGAACGGGGCCAGCAATGCCCGAGGATACAGGTGGTCCACCCGCACGACGTTGATCTCGGCGGACAAGACCAGGGCAACGGAGGTCAGGTACAAGAACGCGAGCAACCCCAGCACCAACGCGAACACGCTGTTGGTCATGCTCGCCGACTTGACGACATGCGTCACGTACGCGGCCCCGAACCACTGCAACAGCTGCCAGATCACGGCCGCGGTGACCGCGCCGGGCGCGATGTGCCGGAATGTCAGCCCGCGCGCGGTGGTCACCCGGAACGCGATCAGACACACCGCGGCGTTGATCGCGACCGCTGCGACCACCACGCCGGCCTTGCCGGCCGGGCCGAGTGCCGCCGACTCGCGACCCAGTGCCGACAACAGCGTGGCGCCCGTGAGCGCCGAGCCGAGCAGAAGCAGCAGGATCAGGCTGCGGACGCGGGAGCGGATCGGGTCCGCACGCACGTGGCGCGGCACCGCCCACACGGTGTCCATCGCGTTCTGCACTGCTTGGCCCACTCCCAGGCCGCCGTACAACGCTCCGGCGATGCCGACGACGATCGCGAGCGCGCCGCCGCTGAGCCGTTGCGGATCCCCGAGTTGATCACCGATCACCGGGAACTGGCTGAGCGCCGAGTTCATCACCTGGTTCTGCAACTCGGAGTGGCCGGCCAGCACCACCCCGAGCACGGTCGTGAACAGCAGCAGAAGTGGAAACAGGGACACGAACGCGTAATAGGTAATCAGCGCGGCCAGATAGCCGCCCTGGTCGTCGACGTACTTGTAGATCACCGCGATGACGAACCCGGCCGCGCGGCTTCGCCGCTGTAGCCGGTCCAGCCAACCCACCATGGCGAAACTCCCCTCGGTGCCTTGATGCTCCTCGCGTCCGCGTGTGCGGACGTCCCGCACACGACGCAGGTCATACCCGCTTTCTCGGTGGGCAATCCCGGATGGGGCGTCGGCCCTTGCCGACGATGGGTGCCTACGATGGCGTCATGGCCACGCAGTCGCGCGCGGCAATCCATCACGGCCCCGGATCGCCGCTCACGTTCGACATCACCCGGCTTCCCCGCCGTCCCGGCTTCATGCAGCAGGTGCGGGAGACCGTGCCGAGCCCGTCGCGCATCGGGCTCGACCTGGTCGCGATCGCCGAGGGGGCGCCACTGGACCTGGACTTGAAGTTCGAGTCGGTGTCCGAAGGCGTGCTGGTGACCGGCACGGTGAGCGCCCCGACATCGGGGGAGTGCGCGCGCTGCCTGACCGCGACGAGCGGTGAGGTCGAAGTCCACCTCACGGAGCTGTTCGCGTATCCGGACAGCACCACCGAGGCGACCACCGAAGCGGACGAGGTCGGCCACGTCGTGGACGGCAGGATCGACCTGGAGCAGCAGCTGGTCGACGCCGTCGGATTGGAGTTGCCGCTGTCACCGGTGTGCCGCGACGATTGTCCCGGCCTGTGCGCCGAATGCGGTGTGGCCTTGGCTGAGGCCGGACCCGGGCACCACCATGATCAGATCGATCCGAGATGGGCGAAACTGTCCGGCATGTACTCCGATGAGTCGCCGGAACGCCCGTGAGCGGATCGCGTGACGCGCTGATCGCGGCATTGGGCGTCGAGCTGCCCGAAGACCTGCTCACGCTGGCGTTGACCCACCGCAGCTACGCCTACGAGCACGGCGGACTTCCGACCAACGAGCGCCTCGAGTTCCTCGGCGACGCGGTGCTCGGGCTGACGATCACCGATGAGCTGTTCCACCGCCACCCCGACCGGCCCGAAGGCGACTTGGCCAAGCTGCGGGCGAGCATCGTCAACACCCACGCGCTGGCCGACGTGGCCCGCGGCCTCACCGACAGCGGGCTGGGCGCCTACCTGCTACTCGGCCGGGGTGAAGAGAACACCGGCGGCTCGGGCAAGGCCAGCATCCTCGCCGACACCATGGAGTCTTTGCTGGGGGCGGTGTACGTGCACCACGGAATCGATACCGCGCGCGAGGTGATTCTGCGGCTGTTCGGCACGCTGCTCGACACCGCGCCGACGCTGGGCGCCGGCCTGGACTGGAAGACCAGCCTGCAGGAACTGACCGCCGCGCGGGGGCTCGGTGTGCCGTCGTACGTCGTCACATCCACCGGCCCCGACCATGACAAGCAGTTCACCGCAACGGTGATCGTGATGGACACCGAATACGGCGCCGGTGTCGGGCGATCCAAGAAAGAGGCCGAGCAGCAGGCCGCTGCTGCGGCGTGGAACGCCTTGGACAAGGCCTGAGCCAGTGCCTGAGCTGCCGGAAGTCGAGACCGTCCGGCGCGGACTGGCCGCCCACGTCGCGGGCCGGACCATCACCGCCGTTCGGGTGCACCATCCCCGGGCTGTGCGCCGGCACGAGGAAGGGGCCGCCGACCTGACCGCGCGCCTGCTCGGGCAGCGCATCGTCGACACCGGCCGGCGCGGAAAGTACCTGTGGCTCAACATGTCTGACGGCACTGCGCTTGTCGTCCACCTGGGGATGAGCGGCCAGATGCTGCTGGGGCCGGTTCCGAAGACGGACCACGTGCGGATCGCTGCGCTGCTCGACGACGGCACCACACTGAGCTTCGTCGACCAGCGCACGTTCGGCGGATGGATGCTGGCCGAGTTGGTGGAAGTCGATTCCAGCGTGGTCCCCGTCCCGGTCGCGCACCTGGCGCGAGACCCGCTGGATCCGGACTTCGACGCCGATGCCGTCGTTACGGTGTTGCGCCGCAAGCACTCTGAGATCAAACGGCAACTCCTCGACCAGACGGTGGTGTCGGGCATCGGCAACATCTATGCCGACGAAGCGCTGTGGCGCGCGAAGGTCAACGGCGCTCGCATAGCGTCGTCGCTGACCCGTCGCCAATTACGGGAGGTGCTCGACTGCGCCGCCGAGGTGATGCGCGACGCACTGGGCCAGGGCGGCACGTCGTTCGACTCGCTGTATGTGAACGTCAACGGTGAGTCGGGCTACTTCGACCGCTCGCTTGACGCGTACGGCCGTGAGGGACTGCCGTGCCGCCGCTGCGGGTCGGTGATTCGCCGCGAGAAGTTCATGAACCGCTCGTCGTTCTACTGCCCACGGTGCCAGCCGCGGCGCCGTGTTCGCCTTTGACCACGGCTCCGGGGCCGAACTGTCAGCGCGACACTCCCACTGCCGCTTCGAGTTCGGTCAGGGCCCGTTCGGTGAGACCTAACACCGAGCCGATGTCGGGCACCACGTCGGGGTCCGTCAGGTAACTGAAGCTGACGCGATCGGCGTACGAGCACACGGTCACAGTCAGTGTCAGGCCGTTGAAGATCGTCGCCACCGGACAGAGCTCCTCGACATGTGCACCGTTCCAATACATTTCGGTCTTCGGCCCTGGAACATTCGTAATCGGGACGTTGTATCCGGTGCGGACCTTCGGCGCAAACCGCACTTTCGGCAGCAACACAGTCAGTGCTTGCGTCGGCATGAGCAGTAACAGCGACGCTCCCGAGCCGCGACTGGCCACCTGCTGCTTGCCTTCCGCCATCGACCGGTGGATCAGATCAAGCCGTTCAGCGGGATCCTCGAGATCGGTGCCCAGCGGGCACAGCCATGCGCCGAACATGTTGCCGTGCTCGTCACCTGGACCGTGCTCGCGAGCCCGCACGGTGATCGGGCAGAGCGCCACCAGCGACTGCTCGGGAAGTTCGCCATGGTCGAGCAGCCAGCTCCGCACCATCCCGGCGATCACCGCGACGACGACGTCGTTGCCGGTCACTGCCGCCTTGTCCTGTATGGCGCTGATGCGGTTCTTCGACCAGCTGCCGGCCGCGATGCTGCGCGCGTCGCCGAGTGGACCGTTGAACCGGGTGTAAGGAGCTGCCAGAGGCGCGACGGTGGTGTCTGAAGTCAGGCCGGCGACCACGTTGGACACCTGGCCGGTGACGACTTTCTCGACGAGCGCGGCGCTCGACGTGGCCCCGCTTAACAGCGACCGCAGCATCGTGAACGGGTTGGGTATCCGCCCGCCCGCCGACGTCGCTTCCGGGGCGGGTTCGTCATGCTGGGCTCCGTAGAGGGGCGGCATGGACCGGCGTGTCGGGTCGGGGCTCAACGCCTCGGTGATCATGTGCAGACCGGCGACGCCGTCCATGACTGCGTGGTGCACCTTGATGTAAAAGGCAAACCTGCCGTCATCGAGACCGTCGATGAGATGAAGCGACCACATCGGACGCGACCGGTCGAGCCCCTGGGCGTGCAGCACGCTGACGAGCAGCCAGAACGCCTCTCGGTCGGCACCGGGCGGCAACGTGGCGCGCTTGACGTGTTCGCTGATGTCGAGGTTTTCGGCATCACGCCAGACCCACATGCCGCGGGTGTCCCTGCCGCGATGGGGATAGCGGCGAAGCCGCGGATCGATCGGAGCCGTTGAGGCGAGCGCAGCCCGGTACAGATCGTCGACGTAGTCCGGGCCCGCGTCGTCGGGAGGCGACAAGATCAGCACGGCTGCCACGTGCTGCGGCTGGATCCTCGGCTCCATCTCCACGAACGCCGCATCCAGCGGATCCAACCGGTCCATAGACGCAGACTCCAATCAGCGCAGGGGGCTGGGGTCACCATAGGCCGCGTAAGCGACGTCGGCGTCAAAATCGGTCAGCCCAACTTAGAGCAACAGCCTCCGTGCCACGGCCGGCGGCGTACGCTGCCTCGCTATGCCACACTCGTTCGACTTGTCGGCAGAGTCGCCGGCCAGCGTCGATCAAGTCCATGCGGCGTTCGGCGACGAGGATTACTGGCGGGCGAGGCTGGTCGCCTTGGGCGCTGGCCCCCGCGTTGCCACGCTCGACTCGTTGATCGTCGATGCTGCCGGCACGGTAATCGTTTCCGCGACGTTCTGCCTTGTTGGTGACCGGCTACCCAAGCTGGTGAGTCAGCTGGGCCGCGGTGACCTGGTGATGATGCATACCGAAACATGGAGTCCGATCGGCGACAACCAGGTGCGTGGGGAGGTGCGCGTCGCGATGCGCGGGTCGCCGGTATCCGCGCTGGGCGTGGCGTTGCTGGCGCCGCTGGGGAGCGGCTCGCGGCTGAAATACAGCGCGACGGTGAAGGTCAAAGTCCCGTTGGTGGGCGGCAAGATCGAGCGCTTCATGAGCGGTCGACTCGCCGAAGGAATCATGGACATCCAGCGCTTCACCACGGCGTGGATCGCTGAAAACCCTGATGGCCAAGGGGTGACGGCGACACGACGGATGCGGTGAGAGAGGTTTGGGCTCGATGAGACGCACGGTCATCGTCATCGAACCCGGGAGCTTCCAGAGCGCGATGAGCCACGACATCCCCGAGCGGCTGGCCGCATCCCTCCCACCCGGATCACCGTTCAAGCCGATCGTCGAGTTCACCGAACGGACCAGCGCCCGGGAAGAAAGACACGCGCGCGATCCGAAGATTCTGGCGCGCGCGGTGTATCGCGCGGTCCAAGCCGCGCTACCTGGTCAACGGAGGGATACAAAGCAGGATTCTGAACGTCTTGCCGAGGACGGCTGCTGACCGGCTCGTCAAGCTGGTGGTGCGCTGACGGCTAGCGTGAGACGTATGACAACCGACAACCCTGTGATCGAGACGAGTTACGGCCCTGTCCGTGGCACCGACGACGGCCGCGTCAAGGCGTGGAAGGGCATTCGCTACGCCGCGCCGCCCGTGGACGACCTGCGCTTCCGGGCGCCCGAACCGCCCGAACCGTGGACCGAGATCGCCGAGGCCACCGCGTTCGGTCCGGCCTGCCCGCAACCGCCGCTGCCGAACATCCCGCTCGACTTGGGCGCCCCGCAGGGCGAGGACTGCCTGAGCTTGAACATCTGGGCATCGTCGGACACCGAGCCGGGCGCCAGAAAACCCGTGATGGTGTGGCTGCACGGTGGCGCCTATGTCCTCGGGTCCAGCGGCCAGGCGCTCTATGACGGTCGCCGGCTGGCCGGCAGCGGCGACGTCGTCATCGTGACACTCAACTACCGGCTCGGTGCGCTGGGTTTTCTCGATCTGTCGTCGTTCAACACGCCACGGCGACGTTTCGATTCGAACATCGGGCTGCGCGACGTGCTGGCCGCCTTGCACTGGGTGCGTGACAACGTTGCGGCGTTCGGGGGAGATCCGCAGCGGGTCACGCTGTTCGGCGAATCCGCCGGCGCCGGTATCGTCACCACGCTGCTCGCCACACCGTCGGCCAACGGCCTGTTCGCGAACGCGATCGCCCAGAGCTCACCGGCCACGTCGGTCTACGACCGTGGCAGGGGTCGGCGCGTCGCAGAGCACATCCTCGACAAGTTAGGCATCGACCCCTCCGACGCGGACCGGCTGGACCGCGCGCCGATCGCCGCGATCCTTGCCGCCTCGAAGGAAGTGTTCGACGAGGTGCCCGTACGCAACCCGGGCACGCTGGCGTTCGTCCCGATCGTCGACGGCGACCTGCTCACCGACTACCCGGTCAAGCTGGCACAAGAGGGTCGCACGCACCCGGTCCCGTTGATCATCGGCACGAACAGGCATGAAGCAGCTCTCTTCCGGTTGATGAGATCGCCGCTGATGCCGATCACCCCCCGCGCGATCACGTCGATGTTCACCGAGATCGCCGCCGAGCAGCCCGACTTGCAGCTGCCGACCCAGAAGCAGATCGCGGTGGCGTATTCGCGAGTGCGGGGCAAAGCCAGATATCTCAGCATCGCGAGCGACGTCGGCTTCCGGATGCCGTCGGTGTGGCTGGCCGAGGGGCACCGTGCGGTGGCCCCGGTGTACCTGTACCGGTTCGACTACTCGACTCCGTTGCTGAAGCTGCTGCTGGTCAAGGCCGCCCATGCCACCGAAATGCCTTACGTGTGGGGCAATCTCGGCGGACCCAAGGATCCCATGTTGAAGCTCGGCGGTGCGAAGACCGCGAAGGCGGTGTCCAAGAGGGTCCGGACCCGGTGGATCAACTTCGCGACGCAGGCCAAGCCCATCGGTGCACCCGGCGAACCGGACTGGACGCCCTACCAGCAGACCGACCGCGCCTGCCTGATCATCGACAAGCGCGACGCCGTCGTGTACGACATCGACGCCCACATCCGGGCCGCGTGGGGCGACGAGGTGGTCAGTTTGCGGTAGCGGCAACCGCGGATTCGCCGAAATTGCGTTCCACGTGGCCCGTACTCGCATTTCTCCGCGCTGGTGGCAGTCTCGGCGAAAGGTAGAACTATCGCATGACAGAACTCTGGGTGGAGCGCACCGGCGTGCGTCGCTACACGGGCCGCAGCTCGCGCGGCGCTGAAGTGCTGGTGGGCAATGAGGACGTCGACGGTGTCTTCACGCCCGGCGAGCTGCTGAAGATCGCATTAGCCGCGTGCAGCGGAATGGCCACGGACGCGCCGTTGGCCCGTCGGCTCGGCGACGACCACAAGGCCACCGTGCGCGTCTCCGGACCGCCCGACCGTGAGCACGAGATCTATCCGCTGCTGGAGGAAGCCCTTGAGGTGGATCTGTCCGGTCTGAGCGACGACGAGGCGGCCCGGCTATTGACGGTCGTGAACCGGGCCGTCGAGCAGGCGTGCACGGTCGGCCGCACGCTCAAAGAGGGGACCACCGTGGCATTCGAGGTGAAACGCAGTGGCTGCTGATGTCCGGCTGACCGCATGGGTGCACGGCTACGTGCAGGGCGTGGGCTTTCGGTGGTGGACCCGCTCGCGGGCGCGGGAGCTGGGTTTGACCGGCTACGCGTCGAACAGGCCGGACGGTCGGGTCCAGGTCGTGGTGCAGGGCCCGCGCGAAAACTGCGAGCGCCTGCTCGACCTTCTCCAGGGCGGCAACACGCCGGGCACCGTCAACAACGTGGTCGCGGACTGGTCGGAGGCGACAGAGCCCATCAACGGCTTCAGCGAGCGATAGTCTCACACCTCGTGCACCTCAAGAGTCTGACGCTGAAGGGCTTCAAGTCCTTCGCCTCGCCGACGACTCTGCGTTTCGAGCCGGGCATCACCTGTGTCGTTGGCCCCAACGGGTCGGGCAAGTCCAACGTCGTGGATGCGCTGAGCTGGGTGATGGGCGAGCAGGGCGCCAAGACGCTGCGCGGCGGCAAGATGGAGGACGTCATTTTCGCCGGTACGTCGTCACGCGCTCCGCTGGGCCGCGCCGAGGTGACGGTCACGATTGACAATTCCGACAACGCGCTGCCGATCGAGTACTCCGAGGTGTCGATCACCCGTCGGATGTTCCGCGACGGCGCCAGCGAGTACGAAATCAACGGCAGCTCTTGCCGTTTGATGGACATCCAGGAGTTGCTGTCCGATTCGGGCATCGGCCGCGAGATGCATGTGATCGTCGGCCAGGGCAAGTTGTCGGAGATCTTGGAGTCCCGCCCGGAGGACCGCCGGGCGTTCATCGAGGAAGCCGCCGGCGTGCTCAAGCACCGCAAGCGCAAGGAGAAGGCGGTCCGCAAGCTCGAGGCGATGTCCGCCAACCTGGCGCGGCTCACCGATCTCACCATCGAGCTGCGGCGGCAGCTCAAGCCGCTCGGTCGCCAAGCCGAGGTGGCCCGCCGCGCCCAGACGATCCAGGCCGACCTGCGAGACGCCCGGCTGCGTCTGGCCGCCGACGATCTGGTGGCACGGCGCAACGACTTCGCCGGCGTCGGGGATGCGGAGGCTGCGCTTCGCCGAGAGCACGACGAGGCGTCCGCGCTGCTGGAGACGGCGTCGACGGAGTTCACCGGCCACGAAGAAGCGGTGGCCACGCTGACCGAGCGTGCCGAACGCGCGCAGCAGACCTGGTTTCGGTTGTCCGCATTGGCCGAACGGGTCAGCGCGACCGTGCGGATCGCGACCGAACGCGCGCAACACCTCGAGACCGAGCCGGTGCAGACCTCTGGCATCGACCCCGACATGCTGGACGCGGAGGCCGACGAGGTCGCTGCGACCGAGACGCGGCTGGTCGCGGACCTCGACGACGCGAGCGCGCGGTTGGAGGTCGCCCGCGCGCGAATGGCGGAGGCTGAGCGCCTCGCCACCGAAGCCGAGCGGGCGCACTTGGCCGCCGTGCGCGCCGAAGCGGACCGGCGGGAGGGCCTCGCCCGGCTCGCCGGCCGGGTCGACACAATGCGCACCCGCGTCGAGTCGATCGACGACGCGGTGGCGCGTCTCACCGAGGCGATCGACGAGGCCGCCGCCCGCGCGCAGCAGGCCCAGGCTGAGTTCGAGACCGTCCAGACCCGCGTCGGTGCCCTCGACGAAGGCGAGGTCGGACTCGACGAACACCACGACCGGTCGGTGGCGGCGTTGCGCCTGGCCGACGAACGGGTAGCTGAACTGCAGGCCGCCGAGCGAAGTGCCGAACGCCAGGTCGCTTCGCTGCAGGCTCGCATCGACGCCCTCTCGGTGGGGCTCGACCGTAAGGACGGCGCCGCCTGGATCACCGAAAACTTCAGTGGTGCAGGATTTTTCGGCTCGTTGGCAAGTCTGGTCAAGGTGCGTCACGGTTACGAGGCGGCGGTGGCGACTGTGCTCGGGGCGGCCGCCGACGCAATCGCCGCGGAGGATGTGAAGGCCGCTTCGAGTGCGGTCGCGGCGCTGAAGGACTCCGACGGCGGCCGGGCGGCGATCGTGCTCGGCGGCTGGCCCGCGCCCGCCGATCCGCGGCCGGCCCCGTTGCCGCCCGACGCGCTGTGGGCGGTCGACCTGGTGGAGGCGCCGGAACGGCTGCGCGGCGCTGTCGCGGCGATGCTCTCCGGCGTCGCGGTCGTCGGATCCCTGGACACCGCCCTTGACCTGGTGGCAGCACGTCCGCAGCTGCGCGCGGTCACCATCGACGGCGATCTGGTCGGCGCGGGCTGGGTCAGCGGCGGCTCCGACCGGCGGCCCAGCACGCTGGAGATCACCTCCGAAATCGAGAACGCCCGCGCCGAGCTCACGCGGGCCGACACCCAGGCGCACGAGCTGGCTGCGGCGCTGGCCGGTGCGCTTGCCGAGCAGACCGCACGCCAGGACGCCGCCGAACAAGCGCTGGCGGCGCTCAACGAGTCGGACGCCACGATTTCGTCGGCCTACGAGCAGCTCGGCCGGCTGGGTCAGGACGCGAGGGCCACGGAGGAGGAGTGGCGGCGCCTGACCGAGCAGCGCTCAGAGCTCGAGGGCACTCGCGTGCGGACCGTCGGCGAGTTGACCGAGCTCGAGCAGCGGCTGACCAACGCCGAGCAGACGCAGGAATCCGTCGCCGACGACTCCGCCGAGCGCCAGTCGACGGTGGCGGCGGCCGAGGCGGCGCGGGGAGTCGAGATCGAGGCGCGGCTGGCGGTGCGGACCGCCGAGGAACGTGTGAATGCCGTTCGGGGACGGGCAGATTCGCTGCGCCGGGCCGCCGCCGCGGAACGCGAGGCGCGGGTGCGCGCGCAGCGGGCGAGGGAGGCCCGCCGCCACGCCGCAGCCGTCGCCGCCGCGGTGGCCGAATCCGGCCGGCAGGTGGCGCTGCGGCTCGCCGAGGCGATTGCGGCCGCGTCGAGAACCCGCGACGCGCTGATCGCCGAACGCACGCAGCGCGCCAACGCTAGGTCGGAGGCGCGCGCGACGGTGTCCGCGCTGACGACCAAGATCGGCACGCTGACCGAGGCGCTGCACCGCGACGAAGTGGCCAAGGCGCAGGCTGCGCTGCGAATCGAGCAACTCGAGGAGCACATCCTCGAACAGTTCGGCATGGCCACCGAGGACCTCATCGCCGAGTACGGCCCCGACGTGCCGCTGCCGCCGTCGGAGCTCGCGCTCGCCGAGTACGAGCGGGCGCGGGAGCGCGGCGAGCAGGTGAGCGCACCGGCGCCGATGCCGTTCGACCGGCCCACCCAGGAGCGGCGAGCCAAGAAGGCGGAACGCGAACTGGCCGAACTGGGTCGAGTCAATCCACTGGCGCTCGAGGAGTTCGCGGCGCTGGAGGAGCGCTACAACTTCCTGTCCACCCAGCTGGAGGACGTCAAGGCCGCCCGTAAGGACCTGCTCAGCGTGGTCGCCGACGTCGACGCGCGGATCGTGTCCGTGTTCAGCGAGGCCTACGCCGACGTCGAGCGCGAATTCCGTGCGGTGTTCGAGGCGCTGTTCCCAGGCGGCGAAGGCCGGCTGCTGCTGACCAACCCCGACGACATGCTGACCACGGGCATAGAGGTGGAGGCCCGGCCGCCCGGCAAGAAGATCAAGCGGTTGTCGCTGCTGTCCGGTGGCGA
>DASWBF010000034.1:0-7025 GCA_036390735.1 Mycobacterium sp.
AAACAACACCTAAATACAGTTACGGCGAACATAGCGACAGGGAAACGCCCGGACCCATCCCGAACCCGGAAGCTAAGCCTGCCAGCGCCGATGATACTACCCAACCGGGTGGAAAAGTAGGACACCGCCGAACACACACAAGCCCTGTGCCCCCCAATTTTGTTGGGGGGCACAGGCATTTGTGCCGCATCAGTCGAAAAGCGTTAAGCCGGCAGGCTTTCTGCTCTTCTCCAACTCCAGAAGTACGCGTTTGCGATCCAGCCCGCCCCCATAGCCGGTGAGGCTGCCGCTGGCGCCGATCACCCGGTGGCACGGCACGATGATCCCAATCGGATTGCGCCCGTTGGCGAGTCCCACCGCGCGGGACGCACCGGGTGCGCCGATCTGTGCGGCGATCTCTCCGTACGATCGCGTCTCGCCGTACGGAATGGTTTGAAGGGCCGCCCAGACGCGTCGCTGAAACTCTGTGCCTGTCAAGGCGAGGTCGACGTCGAAACTGCTGAGTTCGCCGGCGAAGTAGGTGCCGAGCTGCTCGACGGCGTCGGGAAAGGCGTCGTCATCTTCTACCCAACCTGCCCGGTCCGGCTCGTGCGTTTGACCCGTCATCCGCAGGTGGGCGAGTGTGTTGTCGCGGCCGGCCAATGTCAGGGGGCCAACTGGGCTGTCGATGATGCGAAAATATATGGCGCTCATGGTTTCTCCTTGAGTGGCCAGTGGTTGATTGGGTGGTCGAGGGTTGCCCACAGGTGCTGTGTGGCATACGAGCGCCACGGGCGCCATCGCGTGCTGTGGTCGTTCAACGCACGGATGCCGGTTGGTAGGCCCACGTGCTCGGCGGCCGCGCGAATTCCGTTGTCGGCGACAGGAAACGCATCAGGGTCGCCCAGCCCCCGCATCGCGATCATTTCAGTGGTCCACGGCCCAACGCCGGGGATATCCAGAAGCTGACGCCGCGCGCGTTGCCAGTCGCATCCGACACCGAGGGTAACCGCACCCCCGGCCAGGGCGTGCGCCAGTGCAATCACACTGCGCTGCCGCGACTTTGGGAAGGCAAGATCGGCAGGATCGAGGCTGGCGAGTCGGTCCACCGACGGAAAGACGTGGGTCAGTCCTCCGTCTGGGTCGGCGACCAGTGTGCCATGCGCCTGGACAATCCGTGCGCAATGGGTCCGGGCTGCGTTCATCGACACCTGCTGCCCGATCACCACTCGTATCGCGAGCTCCTGTTCGTCGACAGTGCGGGGGATCCGTTGGCCGGGGTGCTTAACTACCAGCGGGGCCAGGTCTCGGTCGGTGCCCAGGAAGTCGACCACCGACTGGGGGTCGGCGTCGAGGTCCAGCAACCGCCGGCAGCGAGCAATCGCAGTGGAAAGATCGCGGAAATCGTGCAACCGCAACACGCATCGAACATGATCGGGTGTGGGCGTCAAGCTGACGATGGCGTTGCCCCATGGCAGCCGCAGCGTTCGTCGGTAGGCCCCGTCGCGAACCTCTTCGCAGCCGGCAATTGCGCTGGCGGCCAAGTGCCCGAACAGCCCCTCGAACGCGAACGGCGTCCGCGTCGGCAACCGCAGCGCAACCGTTCCCGCGCCCTCACCGGCGGCATCTGGACCGGCGCGCCGAGCGGCCTTCTGGCGCAACTCCGTTGGAGTGCTGGCGCACACCTCGCGGATCGTGTCGTTGAACTGGCGGATGCTGGAGAACCCCGCCGCGAACGCGACGTCGCTGAACGGCAGGTCGGTGGTTTCGATCAGCACTCGCGCGGTCTGCGTCCGCTGGGCGCGGGCCAGCGCGAGCGGACCCGCGCCCACCTCGGCCTGAAGCAGCCGCTCGAGCTGGCGTGGGGTGTAGCCCACCTTGGCAGCCAGTCCGGTGACGCCGTCGCGGTCCACTGTGCCGTCGGCGATCAACCGCATGGCCCGCGCCACCACGTCACCGCGGACATTCCACTCCGGCGACCCCGGCGATGCGTCGGGCCGGCAGCGCTTGCAGGGCCGGAAGCCCGCCCGCTGCGCGGCCGCCGCGGTGGGATAGAAACGCACGTTGCGAGCGAACGGCGATCGCGCCGGGCAACTGGGCCGGCAGTAGATCTTCGTGGTCAGAACCGCGGTGACGAACCACCCGTCGAACCGGGTGTCCTTGGACTGGATCGCCCGATAGCAGCCGCCGAAGTCGTCGTGCATACCTCGACAATTACACGCGCCCACCGACAGCACTGGCGGAAATCCGACATCACGGTCTGCGCACGTGTTCCTGATCGACTGGGATCGCGAGCCGGGTTGGCTTCTCGCGCCCGCGCAGAACGACCTGGTCGTCCAGTCGCCAATGCCGCCGTTCGCTTTCGCTGGCCGCTTCGACGGCGGCGTCGGAGGCCAGCAGACGCTGCGGATACGATTTGGAAAGTTCGCAGAGCCGCGCCGCCTCGTTCACCGGGTCGCCGATCACCGTGTACTCGAAGCGTTCGTAGGCGCCGACATTGCCGGCGACGGCCTTGCCCGCAGCGACCCCGAGGCCGGCCGGACACTCCGGCACTTCCTGGCACAGCCGGCGGGCAACGGTACGTGCGGCCGCCAGCGCGTCATCTTCAGGTCGCGCGAGCCGAACCGGCGCGCCGAACACCGCCAGCGAGCCGTCGCCTTCGAACTTGTTGAGCAGCCCGCGGTGACGGTCGACCTCTTCCACGATGACCGTGAAGAACCGGTTGAGCTGTCCTACCACCTCGCTGGGGGGCTTGCTGCCCACCAGCTGTGTGGATCCGATCATGTCCACGAAAAACACCGCGACATGGCGTTCTTCGCCGCCGAGTTCGAGCTCTTGTTCTTCGGCCGCCGCGGCAACCTCACGGCCCACGTGTCGGCCGAACAGGTCGCGAATGCGTTCGCGTTCACGCAATCCATGGACCATCGAGTTGAAGCCACGCTGCAGCTCGCCCAGTTCGGTGCCGTCGAACACCACAAGGTTGCTGTCGAGGTCGCCATCCTCGACCCGCTCCAGCGCTGCCCGCACGACCCGGACCGGTGTGGCGGTGATCCACGAAACGATCAGCATCAGCACGAAGCCGAAGACCAGCGCGATGATGCCCAGAATCAACACGGCGATCCCGAACTGGGTCTGGGACATGTTCCGTAGCGACAACGCGAACATCGTGGCCAGCACGATGCCCAGCACCGGCACCGCCGAACCGAGCAGCCACACCGTCATGATCCGGCCCATGATGCCCGCGGCCAGTCGCCGTGGCGGGTGCCCGGCCTCCAGCGCCTGCGCGGCCACTGGGCGTAGCGCGAACTCGGTGAGCAGGTAGCAGCCGGTGGAGACGACGATCCCGCTGAAACCGACGGCGAACAGATAACGAGGAATGAACGCCGTGTCGACGACGCCGTACAGCGTCGTTAGCAATGCGGTGCCGACGCCCCACAGCACGAGGTGCATCTCGGCCAAGTGCCATGGGGCGAGGAAGGTGTTCCGCTGGTCCTCCCGAGTGGGAGGCCGCTCCTCGATGGCCCAGCGCAGCGCGCCGACCGTGCGTCGCGTCACCCAGAAGATGCCCACTAGCAGCGCCACCAGGGTATATGCCGGGCTGACGACCCACGTCAGCCACCACGGAGCTTCGGTGAAGATGCTCGGCACCGGGAACGCGATCGTCACCAGCAGCACCGCGACGCCGATCCCGATGAAGTTCGCGGTCACGACGAACACCGTGAGGATGACCTGGATGCGCACCCGTCGCCGCGTTTGACTCTCTTCAGCCCGACCCAGCAGCCAGGACCCGAAGTCGGGCGTATCCGGGAGCCGGCCGCTTTGCCGCGTCACCCGCTCGAGCACCCGGCCCAGCCGCTGAGCAACCGACAACCTGGCAACCATGGTGGCGCAAGCCTAGTTGCCAGAGTCGCCCCTAAAGTGGACCAGTGCGTCTCGTGATCGCCCAGTGCACTGTCGACTATCTCGGACGACTCACCGCGCATCTGCCATCGGCACGGCGGCTGCTGTTGATCAAGGCCGATGGATCGGTGAGCGTGCACGCCGACGACCGAGCGTACAAACCGCTGAACTGGATGAGCCCGCCGTGCTGGCTCACGGAAACCACCGAGGACTCGTCGGCGGTGTGGGTGGTGGAGAACAAGACCGGTGAGCAGTTACGCATCACGATCGAAGAGATCGAGCACGACTCCACTCATGAGCTCGGAGTCGACCCCGGCTTGATGAAGGATGGCGTCGAGGCGCATCTGCAGGAGCTGCTGGCCGAGCACGTCGAATTGCTAGGAAGCGGATACACATTGGTGCGTCGCGAGTACATGACGCCGATCGGCCCGGTCGACCTGTTGTGCCGCGACGAGCAGGGCCGGTCGGTCGCC
Source organism: Mycobacterium sp. (assembly GCA_036390735.1). Classification (GTDB taxonomy): domain Bacteria; phylum Actinomycetota; class Actinomycetes; order Mycobacteriales; family Mycobacteriaceae; genus Mycobacterium. The sequence continues at coordinate 4,353 of DASWBF010000034.1, forward strand.
GTCGAAATCAAGCGGCGCGGGGAAATCGACGGTGTCGAACAGCTGACCCGATACCTCGACCTGCTGAACCGCGACAGCCTGCTGGCTCCGGTCAGCGGGGTGTTCGCCGCCCAGCAGATCAAGCCCCAAGCGCGCACGCTCGCGGTTGATCGCGGAATCCGTTGCATCACATTGGATTATGATCAAATGCGCGGTCTGGAGAGCGACGAGTACCGGTTGTTCTGACGTAGGTCGTTAAACTGGTGCGATGAGACGACGGAGCCAGCGGATGCCTCGACACGCTCCGTTGCCGACCGCTCGTAGGATCGAGACCGGCCCGGACGGATACGACTACGAGGTGCGTCCCGTCGCCGCAGCGCTTGCCACCAAGTCCTACCGCTGCCCCGGCTGTGACCACGAAATCCATTCCGGCACAGCCCATGTGGTGGTGTGGCCCGCGGGCGCGGGCGGCGTGGACGATCGTCGGCACTGGCACACCGCATGCTGGAGGCACCGGGCCACGCGGAGCCCGACGCGAAAGTGGTCTTAGCGAATCAGGATTCGGGCGCCGGCTCGACCAGCTCGATCAGCACGCCGCCGGCATCCTTGGGATGGATGAAGTTGATCCGTGAGTTGGCGGTGCCGCGCCGGGGTTCGTCGTAGAGCAGCCGGATGCCTTGGTCTTCCAGCCGCTTGGTGAGTTGGTCCAGTTTGCTGACGCGGTATGCGAGCTGCTGGAGCCCGGGCCCGCGCTTGTCCAGAAACTTCGCGATCGCCGACGAGTCGCTGATCGGCGCCATCAGCTGGACTTGGGTGCTGCCGACCGGCGCGCCGCGCACCGAGAGCATTGCCTCGCGGATACCCTGATCCTCGTTGACCTCCTCGTGCAGCACGATCATGCCGAGGTAGTCGTGATACCACGCGATCGCAGCGTCGAGGTCTGCCACTGCGACCCCAATGTGGTCGATCCCTGTCACCAACGCACTGGCGAGGACAGGGCGGGCATCAACCTGCTCGGCGGTCATGACGTCAAGGTAACCTAAACGACAAAGATTCTGCAGCTCCGGTTTGTGGCTGTAGGCGCCGAACCGACCCCTGGAGGTAGAGATGACGACGTCGGTGATCGTTGCTGGAGCACGCACGCCGATTGGCAAGCTGATGGGTTCGCTGAAGGATTTCTCCGGCTCTGATCTGGGCGGGATCGCGATCGCCGGGGCGTTAGAGAAGGCCAACGTGCCTGCTTCGCTGATCGACTACGTGATCATGGGCCAGGTGCTCACGGCCGGCGCCGGCCAGATGCCCGCGCGGCAAGCCGCGGTGGCCGGCGGTATCGGATGGGACGTGCCCGCGTTGACCATCAACAAGATGTGCCTGTCGGGGATCGACGCCATCGCGCTGGCCGATCAGTTGATCCGCGCCGGGGAATTCGACGTCGTGGTGGCCGGAGGTCAGGAGTCGATGACGGCCGCGCCCCACCTGCTGATAGGCAGCCGGGCAGGCTACAAGTACGGCGACGTCACGGTCCTCGACCACATGGCCTACGACGGCCTGCACGACGTGTTCACCGACCAGCCGATGGGCGCGCTCACCGAGCAGCGCAACGACGTTGACCAGTTCACCCGCGCCGAGCAGGACAGCTACGCCGCCGGATCCCACCAGAAAGCCGCCGCCGCCTGGAAGGACGGCGTGTTCGCCGACGAGGTGGTGCCCGTCAAGATTCCGCAGCGTAAGGGCGGCGATCCGATCGAGTTCGGCGAGGACGAGAGCATCCGCGCGAACACCACAGCGCAGTCGCTATCCGGCCTCAAGCCGGCGTTCCGCAAAGACGGCACCATCACGGCCGGTTCGGCGTCGCAGATTTCCGACGGGGCCGCCGCCGTCGTTGTGATGAACAAGCAGAAGGCCGAGGAACTCGGGCTGAGCTGGTTGGTGGAGATCGGCGCACACGGCGTGGTTGCCGGACCCGATTCGACGCTGCAGTCGCAGCCAGCCAACGCGATCAAGAAAGCGGTCGCACGCGAGGGGATTTCGGTAGACCAGCTCGACGTCATCGAGATCAACGAGGCGTTTGCCGCCGTCGCTCTGGCCTCCATCCGAGAGCTGGGCGTGGACGCGGAAAAGGTCAACGTCAACGGGGGCGCCATCGCCGTCGGTCACCCGATCGGGATGTCGGGCGCGCGCATCACGCTGCACGCCGCCTTGGAGCTCGCCCGGCGCGGCTCCGGCTACGGTGTTGCGGCGTTGTGCGGCGCGGGCGGGCAGGGAGACGCGCTGATCCTGCGGGCCGGTTAACCGGAGGTTGCTGGGACGACCGGTCGCGGTCGTGGAAATCGCCGATGTGAGATTCGTCATACCACGGGCCGCACGGGGTGCGACCGGCTGCGACGACGCCGCGGACGACGTGACAAACTTGACCACGTGACTCGTCCGCGTCCCCCGGTCGCGCCCGCCATGGCGGGTGCCGTTGACCTTTCCGCCCTCAAGCAGCGCGCCACTCAGAGCAGCGACGCCGGCCGGGCGGCCGGCGCGCAGGCCGGCGTCGAGATCACCGAGACGAACTTCGAAGCCGAGGTGCTGGCCCGGTCCAACGAGGTGCCGGTCGTGGTGGTGTTGTGGTCGCCGCGCAGCGATGCGTCGATTCAGTTGGCCGATGCGTTGGCGGGTCTGGCGGCGACCGACGCCGGCACATGGTCG
>DASWBF010000035.1:0-5602 GCA_036390735.1 Mycobacterium sp.
AAATCCCGGCTGAGACGCCTCGACGGCGACCCGCTGCTGTCGACCTGGTCGGAGATCGTCGCGGACATGACCGCCACCGAACTACCGATTGACGCCGGTGACGCCATCCTGGCCGGCCGGCTGCCGTGGGAACACAATGACCCCTTCGACCGCGTGATAGTGGCCCAGGCCGCGCGGCGCAACCTCACCATCGCCACACATGACGTCCGGATACTTTCCGCCGCTCTCACCGCGACCCTGAAGGTGTAAGCGGGCCGAGGTGAATACCTGGTCTACCGTCGGTCATGCTGAGTGCGCCCTGACGGCTCGGCGTTCTGAGCGGCGCGGCTGTGCGAGGCCAAGCCCGCGCGGACCTATCGCCGCGAGCCTATTCGGCGAGGCGGTGCTTGAGTGCGTCGAACTCGTCCTTGATGCCGGTGGGCAGCTTCTCTCCGACGAACTCGAACCACTCCTCGATCTGCGGCAGCTCTTCGCGCCACTCGTCGGGGTTGACGGCCAGCGCCTCGGCCACGTCGGCGGGGTCGCCGTCAAGTCCGTCGAGATCGAGGTCCTCGGCGGATGGCACGGTCCCGATCGGCGTGGACTGGCCGGACGCCTTGCCCTCGACGCGCCCGATGATCCACTTCAGCACCCGGCTGTTCTCGCCGAAGCCCGGCCACAGGAAGCGGCCGTCGTCGCCGCGGCGGAACCAGTTCACGAAGAAGATCTTCGGCAGCTTGGACTCGTCGGAGTTCTTGCCGAGGTCGATCCAGTGCTGGAAGTAGTCGCCGACGTTGTAGCCGAGGAACGGCAGCATCGCCATCGGGTCGCGGCGCACGTTGCCGACCTTGCCCTCGGCCGCGGCGGTCTGCTCACTACCCAGCGTCGCGCCGATGAATACGCCGTGCTGCCAGTCATTGGCCTGCGTGACCAGCGGCACCGTGGTCTTGCGCCGGCCGCCGAACAGGATCGCCGAGATCGGTACGCCCTGCGGGTCGTCCCACTCCGGTGCCAGGATCGGGCACTGCGACATCGGCGTGCAGTAGCGGGAATTCGGGTGCGCGGCAACCGTTTCGGTCTCGCGCTCGTACCAGTCGTTGCCCTTCCAGTCGATGAGGTGGTGGGCCTCGCGCTCAAGGCCCTCCCACCACACGTCGTTGTCGTCGGTCAGCGCGACGTTGGTGTAGACGGTATTGCCTGCCGCCATGGTGGCCATGGCGTTGGGGTTGGACTCCCAGTTGGTGCCCGGCGCGACGCCGAAGAACCCGAACTCCGGGTTGACCGCGTACAGTCGCCCATCCTTGCCGAACCGCATCCAGGCGATGTCGTCACCGAGCGTTTCGGCGCGCCAACCGGGAACGGTCGGCTGGATCATTGCGAGGTTGGTCTTGCCGCAGGCCGACGGGAATGCGGCCGCGATGTAGTAGGCCTTGTTCTCCGGCGAGATCAATTTGAGGATCAGCATGTGCTCGGCGAGCCAGCCCTCGTCGTGCGCCATCGCCGACGCGATCCGCAGGGAGTAGCACTTCTTGCCCAGCAGCGCGTTGCCGCCGTAGCCCGAGCCGTAGCTCCAGATCTCGCGGGTCTCCGGGAAGTGGGTGATGTACTTGGTGTCGTTGCACGGCCACGGCACGTCTTTCTGGCCGGGCTCGAGCGGGGCGCCGACCGAGTGCAGGCACTTGACGAAGAACCCGTCGTCACCCATCTTGTCCAGGGCGGCCTTGCCCATCCGGGTCATCGTGCGCATCGACACCACGACGTACTCGGAGTCGGTGATCTCCACGCCCAGCTTCGGGTCTTCGGCGCCCAGCGGGCCCATGCAGAACGGGACCACGTACATCGTGCGGCCGCGCATGCACCCCCGGTACAGGTCGGTCATGATGCCCCGCATCTCCGCAGGGTCCATCCAGTTGTTGGTCGGTCCGGCGTCGATCTCCCGCTCGCAGCATATGAACGTTCTCGACTCGACGCGCGCGACGTCCGACGGGTCCGAGTTGGCGGCGTAGGAGTTGTGCTTCTTGTGCTCGTTGAGCTTGATGAAGGTGCCGGCAGCAATGAGCTGCTCGGTCAGCCGGGCGCACTCCTCCTCTGAGCCGTCAGTGAACACCACCCGGTCCGGCTCGGTGAGCTCGGCGACTTCCCGCACCCACGCGAGCAACCCCTCGTGTTTCGTCGGTGCGTTGTCCAGACCCGGAATGGTCGCTGCGGTCATCAGTCACTCCTGCTGTGTGGTTCTATGCCAGGACGTAAGCCACGCCGCACCTACACGGCAGCGGCGGGTTGCCCCTAAAGTAGAGGTTAACGCCATGGTCACAACTCTGGTTAACCGGAGTGACGCCGAATTACTCACAGGAACGATTCAGTTCCTGATCCACCGCCTCCAGCGCCCGCTGAAACGACGGCAACTCACGATCACGCCTCGCCGAGGCCGCGGCCACGGCGACCGCGTGTTCCCGCAGTTCGTCGTCGATCGCGGTGACACGGTCAGCGACCGTCGCCGCGTCCACGTCGTCGCGTTGAGCTTGCTCGGTGGTCAGGGCCGACTCGGCGGTCAGCATCCTGGTGGCCACGTGCTGCTCGACGACAGGGCGCAGCGCACCGACCACATCGCCGACCCAGCGGTCCAGCACAGCGCGGTCACGCAGCGTGCGGCGCATGCCGACCACCCACACCGCCACCGCCAGCCCGACCGCTGCGCCTACGGCCACCCCGACGGCCGTGTACGCCGGAGCCACGTCGGCGAACAGTCGGCTCAGCGTGAGCGCCACCCCCACCCCGAGCACGGCGCCGAGCAGCATCATCAGCCGGGTTTCCAGGTTGGCCGCTGTCAGGGGCGGCCGCGGTATCGGCGGCCGTTCCGGCGGGGGTTCGTCGGCTGGCGGAGTCAGCCTGAACGCGGTCGCCAGGTCGGTGAGCTGCTCGCTGACGCCGTCATGGACCTCCTCGATGACGTCGTCCACTCGCTTGACCACGTACTTCTCGAAGGTCCGCACCCGGCGGGGGCTCAACGTCGCGGCGTCTTCGGCCAGCTCGCCGCGCACCGACGCGCACCGGGTGCGCGCGAAGTAGGCCAGCTGCACCTTTGCCTGCTGAATGCGGCTGCGCAGACTGATGGTCCGCTCCGACTTCGCCAGTCGGTGCCGACGCAGGGTCTGGCTGCGTTCCTGTTTGAGCGCCGTCATCCGGGCTTCGTGCCCCAGACTCGCGTCCTCGTGGCGCCGCGCCGCGTCACGGAGGCGGTTCTGCCACACCCGCAGTCGGTTGCGTCGCGCCAACTGGCTCTGCGCCAAGCCCTGTTCGAGCGCGGTGGCCAGCTCGTCCAGCCGTGGTTCCCCGAGTTGCGGCGCCGCGGCCACGCCGACCCACGCCATGTCCGCGTACCTGGGGTCGTGCGCGGCGACGACCTTGCGGTCGGCGGCCAGAACGTCCCGCCAGTCGCGGTGCACGTCGATTTTGCTCACCGCGCCGATCACCAAGTCGGTGCTGGCCGCTGCGGAGTCGAGCAGCGCGCAGTCGGAGGCGGTGAGCGGCGCGACCGATGAGGTGACGAAGATCGCCGCCGCGGGGGCGTCAGTGTCACCCAACTCCCCCGCGTCGACGAAAACCCGGTCCGGCAGGCGGTCGCGCAGCGCGGCGGCGAGGCTCGTCGAGCCCGCAAGCCACGGGCCGGCGACCAGGATGACATCGCGTGTCTGCGCGCTGGGGCCCAGGCCCACACCGGGGTGATGCGCCGCGACCAGTGCGTCGACGGCGGCCTGGTGGTCGGCCGCGCGTTCGGTCATGACACCGCACCGCTCTGCGCACGGCGCCATAGCCGCAGCGACCCGCGGACGATGTCGGCGCCGCACGCGGTGTGAACGGCGTTGACGGGCCCGCTGCGATACAGGTGCCAGTGCGCGGCCCGGCGCACATGTGCGGCCGGATCGTCACCTGGGTCTACGGCCATGCCGGCAGCTTGCACTACGTCGACCGCCGCTGCCATACATGCGATCGCCGTGTCGTCGTCATGCAGGAGCGCCGCGAGGCGCTCGTCGCCCGTCGCTGCGATCGCCTCTAAAGCCGTACGCGCCCACCGGAGCCGCTGATACCCCGCCTCGGCGAGCATCGGCGCCAGCGCCGCCACGACCCCGTCGACACCGCTGCGGACCCGCAGCACCCGCTGCAACGCGGCGGCGTCCGCACCGGCACGCACAGCCAGCAGCGCCTGCGCGATGCCGTAGGTGTCAAATGTGTCGAGCAACCGCCGGCTGGGCGCGGGCGACGCAGTCCGCAACGCGCTCAGCAACTCGTCGTCGACCTGCACGTGCGCGAGGTGGGCGACCATCGGCACGGTCGTCACTCCGGTCAGCGCGCGGTAGCGAGCACAAAGTGCGCGCGCGCCGGTGACCAGATCGGCCTTGTTGAGCACGACCAGGGTGGGCCGCTCCGCCGCCGACGCCGTGATCGCGACCTGGTCCTCGGGCTTGACCACCTCGGCGACGACGTGCACGTCGACGTCACCGTCGCGCGTTACGGCTAGCCCGGCGCGTGCTAATGCACGGGCGACGGCGCCGCGGCCGACGCCGGTCCTGCCGTGCACTGCCACGGTCACGTCGGCGCCAATCCGCGCAGTGATCGCGCTGAGCGCTGGATCGTCGACCTCAGCAGCGAACCGGGCCAGTCGGTCGGTGAAAATCGTGTGGCCTTGTCCGCCCATTGATCCCCCCAGCTGCCGGCGCTCCTACCAGTAAAAGGCAACTGTTGGGTATCAATCTGCACCACATATTCAGGCCGCCTACTTCATGAGCCACCATTGACGGATGCAGACGCAGCGCGACGGGCTTTCCGACCTGGAGTCACCGCCGCATCTGCACCGCCGCGTGACGAGTTTCCGCTCGCGGCGCGCAAGCCTCACCGACGCGCAACAGCGGACCTGGGCGCGGCTGTGGCCCGAGTTGGGCACAAACGCCCGCGGTGAGCTGCTCGACACCGGCCGGTGGTTCGGCCGCTCAGCGCCCGTTGTCCTCGAAATCGGTTGTGGCACAGGGACTTCCACTGCTGCGATGGCCGAGGAGGAGCCGCACGTCGACGTGGTGGCGGTCGAGGTGTACCGCAAAGGGCTGGCGCAGCTGCTCGGGGCCGTCGACCGTGAGCAGATCACCAACATCCGGCTGATCCGCGGCGACGGCCTCGACGTGCTGGAGCACATGTTCGGCCCCGAGTCGCTGACCGGTGTGCGGGTGTTCTTCCCCGACCCGTGGCCGAAGTCGCGCCACCACAAGCGTCGGCTGCTGCAACCGGGCACCGTCGCGCTGATCGCCGACCGGCTCGAGCGCGGTGGAATCCTGCACGTCGCCACCGACCACGAGGGTTATGCCGAGCAGATCGCGGAGGTCGGAGACGCCGAACCGCGGTTGCGCCGCGTACCACCCGGGGCATCAACGCCGATCTCGGTCCGACGGCCGACCACGAAGTACGAGTCCAAGGCGCAGGACGCCGGAAACGCCGTCGCCGAGCTGCTCTGGGAGAAGGCGCCCCCGGACGCGAGGAGGCAAATGGCATGAGCGTGACCGAACAAATAGAAGAGATCCCCGCCAGCCCGGCCGCGGACATGCAGGACACCCAGCCGGCGCCGCGGCGGGTG
>DASWBF010000036.1:0-7250 GCA_036390735.1 Mycobacterium sp.
CCTTCAGATGCAACATGCCGTCGATGTGCGTGTCCATCGTGTATTCGGCTGTGCCGGTGACGACTTCGGTGCCCGCGGGGGCGCCGACGCTGACGCCCACCGCCTTGCCGGCCTCGGCGTCCTCGATCCCGGCGACCCCGCGGATGGCATCTTCGATCGCGCGATAGCCGGTGCAGCGGCACAGGTTTCCCTTCAGCGAGCGCGGCAGGTTCATCTTCTGCTCGTCCGAGAACGACGCCGCGGTCATGATCATGCCCGGCGTGCAGAACCCACACTGGAAGCCGGGCGCATCACGAAACTGCCGCTGCAGCGGATGCATCTGGTCCGGGGAACCCAGGCCCTCGACCGTGGTCACCTCGCGACCGTCGGCGCGGAACGCAGGCGTGATGCAGCTGTGCACCGGATTGCCGTCGAGCCACACCGTGCACGCGCCGCAATCGCCGGCGTCACAGCCCTTCTTGACGCCGAACCAACCGAGCGAGCGGACGAACGTGCGCAGGCACTGACCCGGCGCCGGCTCCTCGTCGAAGGTCTGGCCGTTGACGGTGTAGCTCATCGCTTACCGCCTTCCGTCAGCTCGGCCCGGATTTCTTCGGCGAAGTGCTCCGTCAGGTGCCGGCGGTGTTGCGGGGTGCCGTTGGCGTCGTCGAACCAGATGTCCGACGGGATCGCGTCGATCGCGTCACGCACCATGCCGGCGTCGGGCGCGTCGTCGAATCTCACCTGCACGGGACGGGTGGTGCCCGCCGTGATGGTCAACGTCAGGCCGCGCTCGTCGACGGCTCGGGTGCCGATCAAGAACACTGTCGAGCGGCCCAAGTGGGTCAGGGTGAAGCGCCGATGCGCGTGGTGCTTGCGCAGCGCGTCGATCGGAATGTGGATGCTGCGCAGGATTTCCCCGCGAGCCAGCACGTTCTCGTGGTTGGCTGTCACGAAATCGCTTGCCGCAACGGTACGTTCAGACCCATTGGCTTCCCACAGCGTGTACGTCGCGTCCAGCGCCACCGCCAGCGTGATCATCGGGCCGGCTGGCAGCGACATGCAGATATTGCCGCCGACGGTGGCCGAGTTCCACACCTTGAACGAGGCCAGGAATGCTTCACAACACGTGCTGAACAACGACGCGGCGCGCCAATCAAGCGGTGGCGCAAAGGCATACAGCTCGCGGATCGTGCACGTGGCACCGATCTCCAGGCCTTCCCTGGACGGCACCAGACTGGGCCAGCCCAGCTCGGTGAGATCGATCAGGCGGGTCACGTCCGGCTGCGGTTCGGAGAACAGCCAGGTGCCTCCGGCGAGCCAGACATCACCCTGGCGCCACTGCTCTCCCGGTCGTTCCGACGGTCGGCGAATGACGCTCGTGACGGTGTTGAGGTCCACCGGATCGCCCCCGCATCGCGCGATTTTGCAAGACGTGTCGACTGTAAACGGCACGATCAGCGTTGGGACATTATTCACCGATCCGTCGACTACTTCCGCGGGCCAGGTGTTACCAATCAATGACGGCCGACCCGTAACGACCCAAGCCCACACCAGGGCAGACGGGACGAGTGTAGGGTCCAGCTAGCAGGTACCGGGCAACCGGCGGATAGATAGGAATGGTCTCATGAAATCGAGTCGGTCGGCTCGTCGTCTCGCCGCTTTCGCGGCGATCTTCGTGATCGCCGGGATGGGCGCACTCACCGCGGCCTGTGGGGGCAACGAGAAGGAAGAGCCCACGACCACCACCACCACAGCGACCACCACTGCGCCGCCGACCACCCCGCCGCCGCCTTCACCGACCGAGAACATGCCGCCTCCCACCGGCGGCAACGTGTTCACCCCGAATCCGATCCCGAACCCGCCGCAGACCACGCACCGGCAGCGCGAGTACCCGTACCCGGGCGCGGGCCCGACCTGAGCACACCTCGAGCTCGTGGGGCCTATTCGCCCCGCAGCTGAAAGTCGATCATCGCGGCCATCGTCTCGACGGCCTCCGACAGCGCCCGCAGCCGCGCGTCCGGGGACGGGGCAGCCAGCACCGCGTAGCGATCGGCCTGACCCATCGGCACCGTCGACGCCAACGCGTACAACTTCTCGCCGGGACCCTCCGCCAACGCGACACCGGCGAATAGCATGTCCCGCGGCGGTAACTCGGCGCCGCGCGCCGCAGCGATGCGCTCGAACAACGACATCACCCGGTTCTCCAACTGCTGGATCGCGTCGTCGCTCACCGCCGCGCCGGGCTCGTCGGTCCAGCTCTGCACCTCGGCACGCGGATACGGGTCGTCAGGTAACCAGCGCAGCACCCGAAGGCGTTCTGAAACCCGGCACCGCAGCGTGTATTTCCCATCGCCGAGGGCTCGATGCTCGACGATGCGGGCCAGCACACCGACGTCGTAGCGGTTGTCCCCGCCGCCGACCTCACGCCCGGCGGCGATCAGCACCACCCCGAACACCGGATCGTCGGCGGCCAGGCAGTCGGCGACCAGTTGTGAATAGCGCGGTTCGAAGATCCGCAGCGGCAGATCGTCGTCGGGAAGCAGCGTCACCTCGAGCGGAAACATCGGCAGCACAGTGCTTTCCATCAGATGCTTTCCATCAGATGTCCAGCTCACCGACTAGCGCATCGACGACCGCGAGCAGGTCACCGTCGTTGTCCTCGGCGACTCGCCGCTGGCGCTGATACGACGCGCCGACCGCGGCGATCTGCGCGACCGACGCGAGTTCGTCGGCGCAACCCAGCGACCGTGCCACCGGGTCCAGCCGGGTGAGCAGATCCTCGAGGTCCTCGGTGACCAGCCGCTCGTTGCTGTCGGCGTCCAGGATGATCACCGCGTCCAGGCCGTAACGTGCTGCGCGCCACTTGTTCTCTTGCACGTGCCACGGCGGCATCACGGGCAACGACTCACCGGCGTCGAGCCGCCGGTCGAGGTCCACCACCAGGCAGTGCGTCAACGCCACAAGCGCCGCCAACTCGCGCAGATTCGAGACCCCGTCGAAGATTCGCACCTCGATCGTACCCAAATGCGGTGACGGCCTGATGTCCCAACGGATTTCGTCGACGTGGTCGATGATTCCGGTCTTCTTCTGGTCGTGGACAAACCCCTCGAACTGGCTCCACTTCTGGAACTGGAAGGGCAGACCGGCCGTCGGCAGCTGCTGGAACATCATCGCGCGATTGCTCGCGTATCCGGTGTCCTCGCCGCTCCAGAACGGCGACGACGCGCTTAGCGCGAGCAGGTGCGGGTACTGGTTCAACAGCGACGAGATGATCGCCATCACCTTGTGCGCCGACGAAATGCCCACGTGCACATGCACTCCCCAGATCAGCATCTGCCGACCCCACCACTGGGTGCGTTTGATCAGTTCGGCGTACCGGGGAGCGTCGGTCAGCTTCTGCGCCGACCATTTCGCGAACGGGTGTGTGCCCGCACAGAACAGCTCCATGCCGTGCCCGCGGACGATGTCGCGCGCGGCGAGCAAGGTCGAGCGCAGGTCTTCCATCGCCTGCGGTGTGGTGTCGCAGATGCCGGTGACGAATTCGACGGTGTTGCGCAGCAACTCCTTGTGCACCCGCGGGTTTTCGCCGATTTCGGCGATCACCGTGGCGGCTTCGTTGGAGAGATCCCGGGTTTCGGCGTCGACGAGCGCGAACTCCCACTCGACCCCGACCGTGGGCCGGGGCGATGCGGCGAAGTCGATCCGGCGTTTGGCCAGCGGCTTGCTAGCCGGTGATGACACCGCAAGCCACCCGCTTGCCGGCGTCACCGGTTGCGAGCGTCTCCGCGTCCGCACCCGTGTCGGAATAGCGGTCCGGGATATTAGCGAAGTTGTCCGGTTTCTCGTGGATGATGATCGCGGTGCCCTGACCGGCGAGCAGTTGCTCCGCGCTGAATGTGTCCGTGGTGGTTACCAGCTTCGCGGCACCGTCGGCGCGCACCTGAAGCGAGCTCAGGTCCCCGCTCGCGGGATGGGTGGTGTGCCCGGGCGCCTGGAAGTGCCCAGCGGCAGAAAGGAAGTCACCGGCAGGTCCGCCGGTCGGCGCCACGGAGTTGGCCTCGCACTTGCCCACGGAGTGGATGTGCATGCCGTGGAAGCCGGGCGACAGGATGCCGTCGCCGATCGTCTCGACGGTGATCGTGGCGAAGCCGCCGGCGAAGTCAAACGTGGCTGTCGCCACCGGCTTGCCGTCGGGGGTCGACAGTTGGGCGGTCAGCTTCTTCCCCTGACCGTCGGGGGCCTCGGTGGTCGGTCCCGACGGTGACGGCGAACCGGTCCACACCGGCGGCGTGGTCCCCGGTTCGGTGCTGGGGTTTTGGTTGGTGCTGCAGGCGCTCAGCGCCAGAGCGGGGACGGCCAACAGGGCGGCAACGAAGGTGGTGGGCTTGACCATGGCAGTGAGCCTATCCCGTGACCGCCACGATCACGCCGGGCGGCAGGTCCACGAGTTCGGGCCGCCGCGGCTCCACCGGCGCGTTCCCGAGCAGCGTGGCCACCTCGTCCGCCGATTCTCGCTCGCCGGGAGCGTCGGTGAAGTACACAGTCGTGACCGTCACGCCGGGCAGCTCGAGGCCCTCCGGCTCGACCGTGGCATTCCAGCCGGCTTGCGTCAGCTGGTCACCGGTGCGGGCGGCGGCGCCCTCCACATCAGAGATGTTGTAGACGTGCACGGCAGTCTTCGCCGGTGCCGGCGACGTCGTGGTGGTGGTTACCGATGTCGCCTGATTGTCGGAGTCGCCGTCGGAGAGCACCGCGTTGATTCCCAGCAGCAGGAACAGCACCGCGAGGAACAGCAGCACCATCACCATGGCCCGCAGCGGCAGTCCGCCGGACTGGGGTAAGCGCTGATTCATCGTGCCCACTGTAGCCAGGCCACGGGGTGGCCCCGAAAGCTCAGGTCAGCTCGAACCCGAGCCGGCGCGCGGCCCTGGCCTTCTGCCGGCTGGCCCGCAGCCGGCGCAGCCGTTTCACCAGCATCGGGTCCGCGGCCAGCGCCTCGGGGCGGTCCACCAACGCGTTGAGCACCTGGTAGTAACGGGTGGCCGACATGGCGAACAGTTCCCTGATGGCTTCTTCCTTGGAGCCGGCGAATTTCCACCACTGCCGCTCGAATGCCAGGATGTCGTGCTCACGACGCGTCAGCCCGTCGACAGGTTCAGCGTCATCCCCCGACCGCTTTGCCCGCGCCATGGCGCCGTCCATATCGTCCCTTCTAGCGAACGAATGACATCCGTGTGTCGGCGAACATTCAATCACGGTTGGCCGGTGCCGCACGTCAGCCGAGCCCGCGAGTCGGCTGACTAAGCTGCACAACCGTGGCAGTCCTCCCCATCCGGATCGTCGGAGATCCCGTCCTGCACAAGCCGACCAGCCCCGTGGAGGTCGGCCCGGACGGTTCGGTGCCGGAGGACGTGCGCAAGTTGATCGCGGACATGTACGAGACGATGGCGGTCGCGAACGGAGTCGGCTTGGCGGCCAATCAGGTTGGCGTGTCGCTGCGTCTGTTCGTCTACGACTGCGCGGAAGCCCGCGGCATGACGGTTCGTCGCAAAGGTGTGGTGATCAACCCCGTGCTCGAAACCTCCGAGGTGCCCGAGACGATGCCGGACCCCGAAAACGACGACGAGGGCTGCCTTTCGGTGCCGGGCGAGTCGTACCCGACAGGCCGCGCAAAGTGGGCCCGCGTCACCGGATTCGACGCCGAGGGCGCACCGGTCGCGCTGGAAGGCGAGGATCTGTTCGCCCGGATGCTGCAGCACGAGACCGGGCATCTCGAGGGAATGCTGTATCTCGACCGCCTTCTCGGACGGCACGCGAGAAGCGCGAAACGCATGCTGAAATCCCACGGTTGGGGCGTGCCGGGGCTGTCGTGGACACCGGGCGAGGTGCCCGATCCGTTCGGGCACTGACATGCGCATCGCCACCTGGAACGTCAACTCGATCCGCGCCCGCGTCGATCGCGTCACGAACTGGTTGGAGCGCGCCGGCGTCGACGTGCTGGCGATGCAGGAGACCAAGTGCGCTGAAGACCAGTTCCCGACGATGCCGTTCGCGGCCATCGGGTATGAGGTCGTGCATTGCGGCTTCAACCAGTGGAATGGCGTGGCGATCGCGTCGCGGGTGGGCATCGACGACGTGCAGGTCGGCTTCGAGGGCCAGCCGTCGGCGGAAGCGCGCGCGCTGGGGGCGACGTGTGGCGGTGTGCGGGTGTGGAGCTTGTACATTCCGAACGGTCGGGTTCCGGATTCGCCGCACTACTACTACAAGCTGGAATGGCTTGCGGCGCTGCGTGATACGGCGCGTAACTGGCTGGTCGACGACCCGAGCGCCCAGATCGCACTCGTCGGGGACTGGAACATCGCGCCCACTGACGACGACGTGTGGAGTGTGGAGTTTTACAAGCACAGCACGCACGTCACCGAGCCTGAGCGGCGGGCGTTCCGCGAGATCGTCGACGCCCAATTCGCTGACGTGGTGCGGCCGTTCGCCCCTGGGCCGGGGGTGTACACGTACTGGGATTACACGCAGCTGCGCTTCCCCAAGCGCCAGGGCATGCGCATCGACTTCATTCTCGGCTCACCCGCGCTAGCGGAACGCGTGACGCACGCGGAAATCGTCCGGGAGGAACGCAAGGGCAAGGCACCCAGCGATCACGCCCCGGTGCTCGTCGAATTGGGGTGATTCCCCATCAGAACGGTGGTGGGTCGTTGGCCGCGCGGGCTGCTCGGCGTTTTTCGAGTTCGGCGAACAGCCACCGTTGGCGTCTGAGGAGCTGCTCGTTGATGGCCCGTTGGGCGGCGATACGTTCGTCGCGCTCCTGCTTTCGGGTGCGCCTGCGTCGCGGCATCATCAGCCCGCGTCCCTCCCCTGGCTCTGCGGTGAGCTTGTCGATCACCACTTCGCCTGTCGGCGTGGCCAAGATCGGAAAGAACAGGCTGCCACCGGGTTTGGTGGTGTAGGCGCGCCCGCTAGGAGCGGTGAAGATCACCGTGCCGTCGGGCAGCTGCTTGTCCGCCCAGCCCGATCGGCCGGTGTAGAAGGTTTTGAGCAGGTGATGGCAGCGACTCGCCGAAGTACTGTTTAGATGACGCGCCGAGTGCGAAGATTGTCGCAGCTCTGGGGGTAACCGATCAGGGTGAGGCTTACTCGTTGAGAGGAGGAGGCGATGTACGCGACGGTACGCCGCTATGAGGGGATCACCGACCCCGCAGAGGTCGGGCGGCGCGTCAGGGAGGGTTTCGTTCCTCTGCTCAGGGAGATCGAGGGCT
>DASWBF010000037.1:0-2345 GCA_036390735.1 Mycobacterium sp.
AACTAGCCGGCGTCAGGCCCGACGTCGGCGTCATCGGCGCCGTCGGCTCCGCTGGCTGCGCGCCGTTCGGCTGGTCGACGGCGTTCTCGGCGTTCGGCCCGGTCGCCGGCGCGGTGTTGGCGTTCGGCGTGTTCGTCGGCACGTTGTTCGCGTTCGGCGAAGTCACCGGGCCGTTCTGCGCGATGGTCACCACGCCCTGAGCGCTGTCGCAGGTGGTCGTGGGTATCTGTCCAGCGTCCACCTGGTTGGCGAGGGCCGTGATGTCGCGGACGTTGGTGTTGGTTTCGTTCGCGGACATTCCGGTCGCGTTCGGACCGTTAGTGGCGGCCCCTGGGTTTGCAGCTGTCCCCGTGACACCGGTTCCACAGAGAAGTCCGGCGATCTGCGATGCAACGTCCACGTTGACGCCCTGAAGGAAGTCCGCGTTGCCCACACCGAGGTTGACGAGCTGATCGTCGACGTTGGTCCCGGGCGCCGCGCTGGCGATCCCGATGCCGCCGGCGAACAGCAGCGACCCACCGAGTACTGCACCAGCCCCAGCTCGCTTGACAATCTTGTGCATCAATTACTCCTTTTTCGTTTTTCGTCAGGAAGCAGCTATCCGGCCCCGTCGTGCTCTGGTAGCCACCGGCGGCAGGGTCGGCCTGCCTGGCGTAAGAACGCTGGCACGAAGAATCGCCCCCTGCTCCCTCGGTTAGGGGTTCACGATCGAGGGACTCGCCAAACCTCGATTCCGCGAAAAGGCGAAAATTAAGCAATCGGCTTCAGCGCCGGGCGCGCAGAACGCCCGGTGACTGAAGCCAGCGCGAATCAGCGCTTCGAGTACTGCGGCGCCTTGCGGGCCTTCTTCAGGCCGTACTTCTTGCGCTCGGTGGCCCGCGGGTCCCGGGTGAGGAAACCGGCCTTCTTCAGCGCCGGCCGGTCCTCGGGTTGCACCAGGATCAGCGCGCGGGCGATCGCCAAGCGCAGCGCGCCGGCCTGGCCGGACGGGCCGCCGCCGTCGAGATGCGCATAAATGTCGACGCTGTCCACCCGGTCGACGGTGACTAGCGGCGCCTTGATCAGCTGCTGGTGCACCTTGTTCGGGAAGTAGTCCTCGAGCGTGCGGCCGTCCAGGTCGAACTTGCCCGTGCCGGGCACCAGGCGGACGCGAACGACGGCCTCCTTGCGCCGGCCGACGGTCTGGATCGGGCGGTCGATGACGACGGGCTCGCGGGCCGCGGGGGCCTCCGTCGTGACCTCGGTGGTCTCGATGGTCTCGGTGGTCTCGGTGGTCTCGGTGGTCTCGGTGGTCTCGGTGGTCTCGGTCACTGGCTCACCTGCTTGATCTCGTACGGCACCGGCTGCTGGGCCTTGTGCGGATGGTCGGGTCCGGCGTAGACGCGCAGCTTGCGCTTGATCTGACGGCCCAACCGATTCTTGGGCAGCATCCCGAGGATCGCCTTCTCGACGACGCGGTCGGGGTGCTTCTGCATCAAGTCACCGATGGAGCGAGCCCGCAGGCCGCCGGGAAACCCCGAGTGGCGGTAGGCGAACTTGTTCTGCAGCTTGTCGCCGCTGATGGCGACCTTGTCGGCGTTGACGACGATGACGAAATCGCCGCCGTCGACGTTGGGAGTGAACGTCGGCTTGTGCTTACCGCGCAGCAGCGTGGCCGCCGCGACGGCAAGGCGGCCGAGCACGACGTCCGTGGCGTCGATGACGTACCACGAGCGCGTGGTGTCACCAGCCTTCGGCGTGTACGTGGGCACAGCGCTTACCTCTCTTCTTCGGGTGGATCCCGGTGTGACCCGGGTGCCGGTCAGGCGTCTGCGGCGGGGTGTGCTCTCGGCGACCGACGTTGACCCGAGTCCCTTTTGGCGTACCGCACGCCAACGCAGCAGCTTACCTGCGGCCGTTCCCGCAGGTCAAAATGCGGGCTGGTGGCTTCGAACGCGCGGTGGCTGCGAGATTTCGGCCAGATTTTCGCAACAGCCGCACGTTCGAGGCATCTCGCCTGACATAACTGTGCGGTCCCGACGGCTCCCCTCCGTCGGGACCGCACAGAAGTCAGCAGGGGCTAGCGGCCCCAGGCGCTCGCCGCGCGGCGATCGGTGGCGGCGACGTCGTCGGCGCCGTCGCGCACCGCGTTGCCGAGCCGGAACAGGATGTCGTTCAGCGCCGCGGCGGAGGCGTCCCATTGGTTCTGTTCGAGCTGATAGGCGTCGGCCGCCTCGCGCGTCCAGATTTGACGCAGCGGAGTGATCTGGGCGCGCAGGTCGTCGAGCGCGGAGTTGAGACGGGCCGACGTCGAGTGGATGTCTTGGCGTACCGAGAACTCGATTTCGGCGAAGTTGTAAGACAGG
>DASWBF010000038.1:0-2211 GCA_036390735.1 Mycobacterium sp.
GAGCGGCGCGCCGCGGTGGAGACCACGCCGGCGCGCAAGCTGCGTGAGATCCGAATGGCGCTCACGCTGGACAAGACGTTCTCCAAGCCCGAGATCCTCACCCGTTACCTCAACCTCGTCTTCTTCGGCAACGGCGCGTTCGGGGTGCAGGACGCCGCGCGGACGTACTTCGGCATCGACGCCTCCCAGCTCAACTGGCAGCAGGCCGCCCTGCTGGCCGGCCTGGTCCAGTCGACGAGCGCACTCGATCCCTACGTCAACCCAGACAAGGCGCTGCAGCGGCGAAACGTGGTGCTGGACACCATGATCGAGAACTTTCCTCAGCACGCCGACGCGCTGCGCGCCGCGAAAGCAGAACCGCTGGGCGTGCTGGCCCAACCCAACCAGCTTCCCGGGGGCTGCATCGCGGCAGGCAATCGGGCGTTCTTCTGCGACTACGTGCTGGACTACCTGGCGCGTGCCGGCATCAGCAGGGATCAAGTGGCCCGCGGCGGTTATCTGATTCGCACCACCCTCGACCCGGTTGTCCAGAATTCGGTCAAGCAGGCCGTCGACAAGGTCGCCAGCCCGACGCTGGACGGTGTCGCGAGCGTGATGTCGGTGATCAAGCCCGGCAAGGACTCGCATCGGGTGACGGCGATGGCCAGCAACCGGACCTACGGCTTGAGCTCGGAAGCCGGCGAGACGATGCAGCCGCAGCCGTTCTCGTTGGTCGGTGACGGCGCGGGGTCGATCTTCAAGATCTTCACCACCGCCGCCGCGCTGGAGATGGGCATGGGGATCAACGCTCAGTTGGAGGTGCCGGGCTCCTTCCAGGCCAAGGGCCTGGGCAGCAGCGACACACCGGGCTGCCCCAAGGAAACCTGGTGCGTGAAAAACGCGGGACGATACCGGGGTGCGATGAACGTCACCGATGCGCTGGCCACCTCCCCGAACACCGCGTTCGCCAGGCTGATTCAACAGGTCGGGGTGGCGCGCGCCGTGGACATGTCGGTCCGGCTGGGGTTGCGGTCGTACGGGATTCCGGGAACAGCGCGGGCGTATGACCCGGACGGCAACGAAAGCCTGGCCGATTTGATCAAGAAGCAGAACATGGGCTCGTTCACGCTGGGCCCCTTCCAGCTGAACGCACTTGAGCTGTCCAACGTGGCGGCGACGCTGGCGTCGGGCGGTATGTGGTGCCCACCCAGCCCGATCGACAAGATCTACGACCGCAAGGGCAACGAGGTGTCGGTGACCACCGAGGCCTGTGAACAAGCGGTGCCGGAGGGCCTGGCGAACACGCTCGCGAACGCGATGAGCAAGGACGACCAAGGCGCCGGCACCGCCGCCGCCTCTGCGGGCTCGGTGGGCTGGTCTCTGCCGATGTCCGGCAAGACCGGCACCACCGAGTCCCATCGGTCGTCGGGATTCGTCGGCTTCACCAACAACTACGCGGCGGCGGTTTACATTTTCGACGACTCCAGCACACCGTCTGGCATCTGTTCGTTTCCGCTTCGCAAGTGCTACAGCGGTGACTTGTACGGCGGCAACGAACCCGCGCGTACCTGGTTCGAGGCGATGAAGCCGATCGCGACCGACTTCGGTGAGGTGAAGCTGCCACCCACCGATCCGCGGTATGTCGACGGCGCGCCGGGTGGTCGGGTGCCGATTGTGTCGGGACTGAATTTGGACACCGCGCGACAGCGCTTGAGGGACGCGGGTTTTCAGGTTGCCGATCAGCCGACACCGGTGAACAGCACCGCCTCCTACGGCACCGTCGTCGGCACCACGCCCAGCGGCCAGACGATCCCCGGGTCGATCGTCACGATCAACACCAGCAACGGGATTGCGCCGCCACCGCCACCTCCGGTGGAGCGGGAGCCGGAGGGTCCGCCCCCACCGCCCGGAGAGCCGCCGCCACCACCGCCGCCGCCGAACGTCATCGAAATTCCGGGGCTGCCGCCGATCACCCTGCCCGCGCCAGAGCCTCCACCACCGCCGGCCGAACCACTACCACCGCCCGAACCACCGCCCGCCTAGAGCGAGAATTACTCGGGCAGGAGTTGGTCGGTGTCGATGAACACCAGGCTGCCGGTTTCGAGCAGTACCGCCCACCGTCGGGCCGGGTCGGCGAAATGGCTGTCGCCGATGTCGACGGCTTGAGGCGTCATCTCGCCGAAGTCCTCGACGACGATGCCTCGGGTTTCAGCGTCCGTGCCGGGGTAGACA
>DASWBF010000039.1:0-2749 GCA_036390735.1 Mycobacterium sp.
AGGGCGACATCGTGGTGATCGAGGCAGGCCAGCTCATCCCTGGCGACGGTGACGTAGTGGACGGCATTGCGTCGGTGGACGAGTCGGCAATCACCGGCGAGTCGGCGCCGGTGATCCGCGAGTCCGGCGGCGACCGCTCTGCGGTAACCGGCGGCACCACGGTGCTGTCGGATCGCATCGTCGTGCGGATCACCCAGAAGCCAGGTGAGAGCTTCATCGACCGGATGATCGCGCTCGTCGAGGGCGCCAATCGACAGAAGACCCCGAACGAGATCGCGCTGAACATCCTGCTCGCCGCGTTGACGATCATCTTCGTGTTCGCCGTCGCAACACTGCAGCCGCTTGCGATCTACTCCAAGATGAACAACCCGGGCGTTTCGGATACCTTGGCGCTCAACAGTCATGGCGTGACCGGGATCGTGATGGTGTCACTTCTTGTGTGCTTGATCCCGACCACAATCGGCGCGCTGCTGTCCGCGATAGGCATCGCCGGCATGGACCGGCTCGTGCAGCGCAACGTACTGGCGATGTCGGGTCGCGCCGTCGAGGCCGCAGGCGACGTGAACACGCTGCTGCTCGACAAGACCGGCACGATCACGTTGGGCAATCGCCAGGCCGCGGCGTTCCTCCCGCTGCCCGGGGTCTCCCCGGCGGCCTTGGCGGATGCGGCGCAGCTGTCGAGCCTCGCCGACGAAACGCCCGAGGGCCGTTCGGTTGTCGTGTTCGCCAAGCAGAAGTACGGGCTGCGGGCGCGCACACCGGGTGAGTTGGCGCACGCACAGTGGGTTCAGTTCACCGCCGCGACCCGGATGTCGGGCGTCAACCTCGACGGACACCTGCTGCGCAAGGGTGCGGCCAGTTCGGTCGCGGAATGGGTACGAGCCGAGGGCGGCGAGGTGCCCACCGAGCTCGGCGTCATCGTCGACGGCGTTTCGGCGGGTGGCGGCACGCCGCTGGTGGTCGGACACGCCGTCGACGGCAAGGCGTCGGTGCTGGGCGTGATCCACCTCAAGGACGTCGTCAAGCAGGGCATGCGGGAGCGTTTCGACGAGATGCGCCGGATGGGCATCCGGACCGTGATGATCACCGGTGACAACCCGTTGACCGCCAAGGCGATTGCGGATGAAGCCGGCGTCGACGACTTCCTTGCGGAAGCTACCCCCGAAGACAAGATGGCGCTGATCAAGCGGGAGCAGGAGGGCGGCAAGCTCGTCGCGATGACCGGCGACGGCACCAACGACGCCCCGGCGCTCGCCCAGGCCGACGTCGGTGTGGCGATGAACACCGGCACGTCGGCGGCCAAAGAGGCCGGCAACATGGTCGACCTCGACTCGGATCCGACCAAGCTGATCGAGATCGTCGAGATCGGCAAGCAGCTGTTGATCACCCGCGGAGCGCTGACCACGTTCTCGATCGCCAATGACATAGCGAAGTACTTCGCGATCATCCCGGCGATGTTCGTGGCATTGTTCCCCGGGCTGGATCTGGTGAACATCATGCGGCTGCACAGCCCTCAGTCGGCGATCCTGTCGGCGGTGATCTTCAACGCGGTGGTCATCATCGCGCTGATTCCGCTGTCGCTGAGGGGCGTTCGGTATACCCCGAGCAGCGCATCGAAGCTGCTGTCACGAAATCTGTACATCTACGGGCTTGGCGGCATCATCGCCCCGTTCATCGGAATCAAGCTCATCGATCTCGTCATCCAATTCTTCCCGGGAATGTGACATGAATACCTCCAATTTCGTTCGCCAGCACTGGGCCGCGCTGCGCGCGCTGCTCGTGCTGACCGTCATCGTCGGCATCGCCTACCCGGTCTTCATATGGCTGGTGGCGCAGCTGCCCGGCTTGCGGGACAACGCCAACGGGTCGATCGTCGAGGTCGACGGTAAGCCTGTGGGCAGCAGCCTGATTGGCCAACTGTTCACCGACTCCGATGGCAACCCGTTGCCGCAGTACTTCCAGAGCCGCCCGTCGGCCGCCGGCGACGGCTACGACCCGCTCGCGACGAGCGCGAGCAACCTGGGGCCGGAAAGCATTGTCGACACCCCCGGTGATCCGTCGCTGCCTCAGGACGACAACGGATTCAAGGCGAGTCTGCTCACGCAGGTGTGTTCGCGCAGCCTTGCGGCCGGCGAGCTCGAAGGCGTCGACGGCTCACGACCCTTCTGCACCTCCGACGGCGTCGGCGCGGTGCTGTCGGTGATCGGGGGCCGGGACGCGCGCGGCAACGTCGTCAAGCCCACAAGAGTGGTCAGCGTCAACCAACCGTGCGAAACGACTCCGACCCCCTTTCTGAACATCTACGAAGGTGTGCGGGTGGAATGCGCCAAGTTCGGCGAGGACTACTCGATCGGCCAGATCGTGCCGATCCGCGGCGCCGCCCCAGCTGATCCCGCGGTGTCTGCCGATGCCGTCACGGCGAGCGGCAGCGGCCTCGATCCGCATATCTCTGTGGCCTACGCGGAACTCCAAATCCCCCGTGTCGCGAACGCGCGAGGCATCACCCAAGATCAGGTGCGCCAGGCAGTGCATGACAACCAGGACGGCCGGGTGCTCGGCTTCTTGGGCGAGGCGCGGGTCAACGTGCTGGAGCTCAATCTGGAACTGGACCAGAAGTTCGGTGTGAAGAGCTGATCAACGCGGTGGATGATGGGCACGTGACCACCACCGACGAGCCGGTCATCCATCGGCCCGACTACAAACGCAAACGCGGGGAGCTGCGCATTTACCTCGGCGCAGCTCCCGGCGT
>DASWBF010000040.1:0-9136 GCA_036390735.1 Mycobacterium sp.
CCGATTCCGGAGTACACCTCGCCGTAGGTGCCCTCGAGGTACGCGTTGGCCACCCGTCGGGTCCGCCGTGGCCGGGGCCCGCAATGTAGACGACATCGAGATCGCGGGCCCGAATGATCCGGTTCAGGTGCGCGTAAATCAGATTCAAACCGGGGGTGGTGCCCCAGTGGCCGAGCAGCCGCGGCTTGACGTGCGCCACCTCGGACAGCGGCTCAGCCAGCAGCGGGTTGTCCGACAGGTGGATCTGTCCCCATTGACAGGTAATTGGCGGCCCGCCAGTACGCATTGATCAGATCGAGCTCGTCGTCGGAGAGGAGCAGGTTTGGCGCGGTCACGACCACAGGCGTACCCGAATCGGGCTACATTACGCTCACTTCGTGCTGGAATTCGTGTTGCTGCTCGCCGGGGTGCGCGTCCTCGACCTGGCCGACGGCGACGGCGAGGCGGTCACCCGTCTGCTCGCTGACCTCGGCGCCGACGTGCTGAAGATCGAGCCACCCCGCGGCAGCGCGGCCCGTCGTGCGGAGCCGAGCGTGGCCGGCGTGAGCATCCCGTTCGCCCTGCACAACGCGAACAAGCGCAGCGCAGTGCTGGATCCTGCCGACGATGACGACCGCCGCCGATTCCTGGATCTCGTCGCGGGCGCCGACATTTTGGTGGACGACGGAATCCCCGGCGCGGCAGCATCCTTCGGCGCCGGCTGCGAGCAGCTCACCCGGCGGTTCGGCCACCTGATCGGGTTGTCGGTTACCAACTTCGGCTCGTCGGGGCCGTATGCGTCGCGGCAGGCCACGGATCCTGTGCTCTATGCGATGTCCACGGCGCTGTCGCGGTCCGGCCCACCGACCGGGACGCCTGTGCTGCCACCCGACGGGATAGCGTCGGCCACCGCCGCGGCGCAGGCCGCATGGGCCGCACTGGCCGCCTACTATCGCCGATTACGTTGCGGTGCAGGGGATTACATCGACTTCTCCCGGTTCGAAGCCGTCGTGCAGGCGCTGGATCCGCCGTTCGGCGCGATGGGCCAGGGTGCGTTGGCGCAGCGGCGCTTCGACGCCTGGCGCGGCCGCCCCCGGAACCAGGACGTGTATCCGACGTTTTCGTGCGCAGACGGCTATGTCCGCAGCTGCGTGATGTCGCCGCGGCAGTGGCATGCCATGCGGGCCTGGCTCGGAGAGCCCGAGCAGTTCGCCGACCCGAGGTACGAGACCATCGGCGCGCGGTTGTCGGCAACGCGTGAAATCAATGCGATGGTCGCGCAGTTGTTCGCCGATCAGTCGATGGACGAGTTGGTGGCGGCCGGCCAGAGCTATGGGGTGCCGATCGCGCCCGTGCTGACACCGGCAGAGGCGTTATCGTCGCCGCATTTCGAGGCGGTGGGAGCGCTGACGACGCGAGAGCTCCCACCCGGTGTGACGGTGACGGCGCCCGCCGGACCGTTCGTCGTCGACGGCCGTCGGGCAGGGCTGCGTCGGCCCGCGCCGCCGGTAGGCGCGGACGCGGCGACGTGGCTTGGTCCAGCCGTGCCGGCACCGGCGGCCGGTAGCGCCGATCGCCGGCCGTTCGACGGGCTCCGCATTCTCGACCTCGGGATCATCGTCGCCGGGGGAGAGTTGGGCCGCTTGTTCGCCGACCTCGGTGCCGAGGTGATCAAGATGGAAAACGCCGCCTATCCCGACGGACTACGCCAAACCAGGGCTTCCCAGCCGATGAGCGAGGCGTTCGCGTGGGCGCACCGCAACAAGTACGGGCTTGGTCTAGACCTGCGAAAACCGGAAGGCGCAGCGATTTTCAGCCGCCTGGTAGCCGAGTCGGACGCGGTGTTCGCCAACTTTAAGCCAGGAACGCTTGCCTCCCTTGGTTTTCCGTACGGCAGGCTCCGCGCGATCAACCCGCGCATCGTGCTGGCCGAGAGCAGCGCGTTCGGTGACACCGGCCCGTGGAGCTGGCACATGGGCTATGGCCCGCTGGTGCGCGCGGCCACCGGCGTCACGCGGCTGTGGACGTCGGGGAGGATCGGTGATGGGTTCTTCGACGCGGTCACGGTGTTTCCTGATCATGTCGTCGCACGCGTCGTCGCGATCGCGGCGCTGGCAGCCGTGATCCGCCGCGACCGCACCGGACAGCCGGCGCACGTGCATATCTCACAAGCGGAGGTCGCGATCAACCAGCTGGACACCACCTACGTCGCCGACGAGGCCCGAGCCGCAGGGCTACCCGTTTCCGGCGACCCGGTGACGCACGGCGTGTACCCCTGCGCCGGTGACGACGAATGGTGCGTCATCTCCGTCCGCGACGACACCGACTGGAACGCGCTCACCACGGCGATGGGCCGCGAGGGCCTGGATCGCACGCAATGTGAGGCCGAAATCGCCTCGTGGACGAGAACTCTCGACAAGGAAGCCGTAGCCCGCATTCTGCAGCAGGCCGGCGTGCCCGCCGGGCCGATGAACCGCCCCGCCGACGTCCTCGCCGACCCGCAGATCCAACACCGAAAGTTGTTCGCCGACATGGCGCATCCGCTGTTCGACTTCCTCCTGCCCACCGAGACCGACCCAGCGCCGTACCGCGACATCCCGCCCGCGGAGCTGCGGCCCGCGCCGATGCCCGGCGAACACAGCCGCGAGGTGTGTCAGAAGGTGCTTGGCCTGGACCCCGCAGAGATCGACAAGCTGATCGCCGACGGTGCGCTGTTCACGTCTCCCATTTCTGCGCGAGCGCAAGGAAAGGTTGGTGGATGCCCGTCGATCCCAGAACACCGGTGCTGATCGGATCCGGACAAATCAACCAGTACGACGACGACGAGGCGCCGGATCCCGTCGGCTTGATTGCCGAGGCGGCGCGCGAGGCCGCCGATGCGCATGTGCTCGAAGCCATCGACGCAATCCGCATCGTGAGGATGCTGTCGTGGCGTTACCGCGATCCCGGGCTGCTGCTCGGCCAGCAGATCGGTGCCACCCGCTTCGCATCGCGCTACAGCGGCGTCGGCGGCAACGTGCCACAATCTCTGGTCAATCAGGCCTGTCTGGACATCCAGCGCGGGCGGGCCGACGTCGTGTTGATCGGTGGTGCCGAAAAGTGGCGCACCCGAACGCGATTGCGAGCCGAAGACAGGAAACCGGACTGGCCGCCGCAGGACGACGCCGTGCCGGAAGCCCCGGGAAATGACGGCGACGTTCCGATGGCCGGTCCGGCCGAAATGCGCATCCAACTCTTCGCACCGGCGCACGTGTACCCGATGTTCGAGCAGGCGCTGCGGATCGCGGCCGGCGAGTCGTCGGATGAACACCGCCGCCGAATCGGCGAGTTGTGGTCGCAGTTCAGCGCTGTCGCCGAAGGTAACCCGTACGCGTGGAGCCGACAACGACTTTCGGCACAAGAGATCTGGCAGCCGGGGCCGACGAACCGGATGATCAGTTGGCCGTACCCGAAGCTGATGAACTCCAACAACATGGTCGAGCAGGCAGCCGTCATCATTCTGGCGTCCGCCGAGGCGGCCACCCGACTCAAAATCCCGTCGGAGGGGTGGGTGTTCCCTTACTCCGGAACGGATTCGCATGACACGTACGCCCTCGGCGAGCGGGCTGACTTCCACCGTTCACCGGCGATCAGGATCGCCGGCCGCCGCGCGCTGGAACTGGCCGGATGCGGCATCGGTGACGTCGATTTCGTCGACGTCTACTCGTGTTTTCCATCGGCTGTCCAGGTCGCCGCAACAGAATTGGGTCTTCCACTCGCCGATCCGCAGCGGCCGCTCACAGTCACCGGCGGGCTGACATTCGCCGGCGGCCCGTGGAACAACTATGTGACTCACTCGATCGGCACGATGGCCGAGCGGCTCGTCGAGAAGCCGGACGGCCTGGGGTTGATCACCGCCAACGGCGGAAATCTCACTAAACACAGCATCGGCATCTACGGCACCCGTCCACCGAGCACCGAATTCCGTTGGGAGGACGTGCAATCCGAGGTCAACCGCGAGCCGACCAGGACCGCATTGGAGCACTGGGACGGGATCGGCAGCGTGGAGGCATGGACGGCCCCCTTCGATCGTGACGGCAACCCGGAGAAGGCGTTCGTTGCGGTGCGCACCCCCGGCGACGCGCGCACGCTGGCGGTGATGACGGCATCCTCGGATGTGGACGCCTCGGTCACCGAGGACATCGCAGGGGCCAAGGTGCAGGTTCACGCCGACGGGACCGCCGAGCTACGCTGATCAGCCCGGCACTGCGGTGTATTGCGGCGAGTAACCGCTGGCGGAGAACGTGAACCCCTTTTTCGTGCCCTCGCTCAGGCACGACACCCCGGCCTCCTGAACATTGCAGCGAAAGCCCGCCGCCGCCAACGTCTTGGTGAAGTCCAACACCAGCGCCTTGCCGGACGTTACCGAGAATCCCGGCCGGGCAACCCATATGAAGCCGGGATCCCCTTCGTCGCCGACCGCGATCGCGTTCGGGGCGACCGCCTCACCGTCGGCGGTCTGAACCGTGTCGGGTTCTCCGGGAATGCCCATGCCCTGCGTGCCGGCCGCGGCCTGGCAGCCCGCCTTCGAGCGCGGGAGAATCGCACAGTTCCACTTTCCGCTCGGGATCGTGAAGTAGTAGCCTTTCAGGCCGTCGGTGGTGACGTAATAGTCAGACGCATCAACCAGATTGGGGTCGGAGCGACCGGCTGGCGAGGTCAAGACCGTGGTCTCGGTGCGCGGCGGGCTCTCTCCGGTGTTCACCACGACGGCATCAGCGCAGCCAGCGGTCACTACGACGGTGAAAGCGCACACCGCCACCCGTGCTGCGTTCATGCCACCATCCTTTCGGCGGCGACAGTACAGGTTCGAGCCTGACGTCATACCTTCAGCAGCCCCCGCAACATCCGCGCGTTGCGCACGGCGTAGCCGTGGCCGTCGTTGTTGAAGTACACGAGCACATCGCGACCCTGTGCGTCCCACTGCGCAATGCGGTCCGCCCACCATCGCAGGTCCCCGTCGGAATACGAACCGGCATAAAGTGATTCGCTGTCCGGACCGTGCATTCGCACGTACACCACGTCGGTCGTCGCGCGCAGCACACACGGCAGCCGCGCGCCGCTCATCACGACGTATGCCGCGCGACGATGCTCGAGCAGCGCATAGACAGCCGGGTCATCCCAGGAGGGGTGGCGCAGCTCGACGGCCACCCGGATCCAGTCCGGCATACAGCCCAAAAAGTAGTCGAGTCGCTCGTCGTCGCGTTGCTGTTCTGGGTGCAGTTGCACCAGCAGCATTTCCCGCCGATTGCCCAGCGCGTGCCAGCAGCGCTCGAACCGCTCAACCCACGGTTCGGGGGACTTCAGGCGACGGAAATGGGTCAGTCCCCGATGGGCCTTCACCGACATCGTGAACCCGTCGGGTAATCGCTGCCGCCAGCCTGCGAACGTCGAGTCCTTCGGCCACCGGTAGAAGCTCGCGTTGAGTTCGACCGTGGTGAACTCCTGCACGTAGCGGGCCAACCGGGCGGATACCGGCGTCCGCTCCGGGTACAGCACGCCGACCCAGTGGTCGTAGGACCAGCCCGACGTGCCGATGCGGATCACGCGGCGGAGTCAGGCTCGGTCAGCTCGTCGAGCTCGGGCAGGGGCCGGCCACAAATCACGGCGGCCTCGTCGGCAGCCACGCCGAACATGATCAGCACGTCTCGGGTGACCCGGTCGGCGGCCTCGGCGTCGTCGCGCTCGGGCTGGTCGTACAGCAGCTGGCCCAGTCCCATCAACGCGCCGGCGGCGACCGCCAATGCGAGCGTGGGGTCGTCGACGGAAAACCGGCCTGCACGTGTCGCGGCCTCGATGTCGCGCAAGGCGCGCGGTGCGACCCCGCGGTCCGACGAGATCAAAACCAGCCCGCTGTTCAACAGCACCCGGCTCATGTCCGGGCGGCGCCGGAACAGCCGTCCGGTCAACCGGAAACTGCGGGCGAACGTCTCCGCGGGGTCCTCGTCCTCGTCGGTCAGCCGGTCGAGCAGCGTGCCGTGGGCGTCGAGCACCTCGTTGATCGCGGCTTGGAAAAGCTGCTCCTTGCTGTCGAAGTGGTTGTAGAACGACCCCATGCCGACGTCGGCGGCCTGGGTGATCTCAAGGACGGGCACGTTCAGCGTCCCCGACGCGATGAAGCTCTGGGCCGCCCGGATCAGCGCCGCGCGGGTGCGCATCTTGCGCCGTTCCAGGCGGTTCTCGGTCGTCTGCTCTTCGCGCAAGCGGCTCATCGCCCCCACCCCGTCCGCATTTGTCATGGGGCAGATGTTAGCAGAAATCCTCAATCTTGATGATTTCGTCAGAACGACTTGACTGACGAGCCCTTCGTAAGTGACGATATCGTCAGTCAAGTGAGGAGAGCACCGTGACAGCCCACGTCGACGCCCACAAAGACCTGCACAGCGAGCAGGGCGGCCTGCCCGGCGAGCACCCGGGACGTTCCCGCAATCCGGTCATCAAGGTGCGCGACCTGGCGTGGCTGGAGTTCGAGAAGCCCGATCTGGTCCGTGCCGAAGCCTTCGCGAGAGCGTTCGGCTTCACCACCGTCGTGCACACCTCCGACGAATTGCACGTGCGCGGAACCGATTCCGGGTCGCCGTGCCTGGTCTTCCGGCGCGGGACGAGTTCCCGGTTCGTCGGGCCCGCGTTCGCCGCGCAGGACAACACCGACGTCGGACGGCTGGCCGCCGCGACGGGCGCGAGAATCACGCCTCTGCCCGACGCGCTCGGCGGCGTGGCCGTGACCCTGACCGACCCGAACGGCGGTCCGGTCCGTGTCGTGGCCGGCACCCACCCGCTCGCCGAGTTGCCGGGTCAGAGGCCGCAGACGTTGAACTTCGGGCACGACCTACGGCGCACCAATGCCACGCAACGGCCGCCGCGTGAGCCGGCCCGCGTGCAGCGGTTGGGGCATGTCGTGCTGCAGAGGACCAAATACATCCAGACGCTGAACTGGTACCTCGATCACTTCGGGCTGATCGTCAGCGACTTCCTGTACTACCCGGGCCAGCGCGACCGAGGGCCGGTAATGAGCTTCATCCGCTGCGACCGCGGATCGACGCCCACCGACCATCACACGCTCGCGATGGTGTTGGGCCCGTCGAACCGCTACGTGCACTCCGCCTACCAGGTGTGCGATCTCGATGCGATCGCGGCGGGTGGGGAGTACCTTCGCGAGCTCGGCTACCGCCGGTCGTGGGGGATCGGCAGGCACATCCAGGGCAGCCAGATCTTCGACTACTGGCGCGATCCCGACGGGTTCATGGTCGAGCATTTCAGCGACGGCGACATGTTCGACGCGACGCTGGAGCCAGGCTGGGCTCCGATGACCGCGTCGGGTCTCGCCCAGTGGGGGCCGCCGGTGACAAAGGACTTCCTGGGCATCGCGCCCAATCGGGAATCCCTGAAGGAGTTGCGGTCGATGCTGACCGCGATCCGGGACGACAACGAATTCGACATGACCCGCCTGCGCGGCCTCCTGAAAGTGACACGCACATGAGCATTTCCGTCTTCCGCACCGCTGATGCGTGGTGGGCCGGCACCCCCGACGGCGTCGCCAAGGTCGACACCCGCACGACGACTACGGCCCAGTTGCTGGCTGACCGATCGGCGATCGAGCGAGCTGCCGCCAGCACCGACACGGTACCGGCGAACAGCCTTGCGCTGACCTCGCCCGTCACCGCCCCGTGCCGGGTCGTGGCCCAGATGACCAACTTCGCGTCGCACGTCAAGGACGCCGGTATGAACCCGAAGACGGTGCCGCTCACGTTCTTTCGCAAAACGTCGGGTTCGATCAACGGGCCGTTCGACGACATCGTCAAGCCGGGCCATGTCCGCCTGCTCGACTACGAGGTGGAAATCGGCCTGGTGATCGGCCGTGACGTGCCCGTCGGCACGCACGTTTCCCCCGACAACGTCGCAGACTACGTCTGCGGGCTGGTGGTCACCAACGACGTGTCGGCGCGCGACATCCAGCTGGCGAAAACCCAGTTCTACGAGTCAAAGTCGTATCCGACGTTCACGCCCGTCGGGCCGGCGCTGGTACTGCTGGATGCCGATGAGCTCAGTCGCTTCGGAGAGCTGCGCATGCAACTGCGCGTGAACGGCGAACTGCGCCAAGACGCCACGGTCGACGGCGACATGATCTACCGGCCCGCCGAGGCGCTTGCCGCGCTCGCCCGGTTTCAGCAGCTGGCTGCGGGTGACCTCGTGATGACCGGCACGCCCGTCGGCACCGCACTGTCCGCGCCGCCCAAACCGGTGCAGAAGATCGCGTCACTCGTGCCCGAGCACGTCAAGTGGAGGATGTTCTTCTCGGCGCAAGCCAAGAACGCCAAGTACTTACACGACGGGGACGTCGTCGAAACCACCGTCGCAACCGACGACGGCAAGATCGACCTCGGCACACAGCGCAACGTGGTCAGGTACGCATGAACTCGAACGTCATCCCGGTGGTGATCGTCGGTGCCGGGCCGACCGGGGTGACGGCCGCGACGTTGTTGGCTCAGTACGGCGTCGAGTGTCTCGTGCTCGATCGCTGGCAGAGCGTGTACCCGCAACCGCGGGCCGTGCACCTCGACGACGAGATCTGCCGCATCATCGGCCGGCTCGGCATCGCCGACGAGTTCGCCACGATCTCTCGCCCGGCGCTAGGCCTGCAGTTGCGTGACCGTGCGATGCGGGTGCTCGCGCAGTTCCAGCGGGATTCGGCCGGTGGCGCGCATGGCTACCCGCAAGCCAACATGTTCGATCAGCCGGAATTGGAGACGCTGCTGCGCGCGAACTTGAAGCGCTATCCGCACGCCACGCTGCGGGCCAACTCGGAGGTGACCGACGTCGCCGCGACCGGGGCGGACCGCGTGCGGGTCACGTTCACCGACCGGCTCAGCGGTCAAAAGCACTCGGTCGACGCGGATTACGTGCTCGGCTGCGACGGCGCGAACAGCGTGGTGCGCGCCGCGATCGGCGCGTCGATGCGCGACATGCGATTTCACCAACGCTGGCTCGTCGTCGATGTGGCGAGCGCCGAAGACCTGCACCAGTGGGACGGGGTGCATCAAGTCTGCGACCCACACCGCGCCGCAACGTACATGCGGATCGGGGACACCCGGTACCGCTGGGAGTTCCAGTTACTGCC
>DASWBF010000041.1:0-4640 GCA_036390735.1 Mycobacterium sp.
TCTGGCCGGCCAGCTCTAGCCGATCGGAGAACATGGTGAACTCGTTGGACCCACGTGCCTGGGCTGCGGCGGCCATCTGCGTGCTGATTGCCGCGGCCGCGCTGGGCGGCTGCAGCGCCGGGCAACAGTCGCAAACCGCCACGATGGAACCGGCCGTCAACGGCTCCATGGCCACCCTCAATAACATCGCGCTGCGCAACATCCGGATCCGCGCCGAGCACAGACCTCGCAGATCAGTGCCGTGCGGCGGGTTTGCGTCTCGCGGGCCCAAGCATGCCCTGTGCGAAGGATGCCAAAGTGTGACGGTGAGATGCGGAGTCGGCCTAGTGCGGCGGCGGGGTGAGTGGCGGGGTTGAACCGGATTGCGCACTGAAGTGGTTTGGCGATGCAGATATCGGGTCAGACGCCCTGCGCGAGTTGATGAGGGCCGGGACACGGTATTCGGCGTGTTGACCGACTTTTTCATCGTCATCGTGCTGGCGGTGTACTTCCTGGGCGCTTTTCGTCGTATCCGTGCGGCGCTCTATCGGTTCCTACCGCCGCCACGGCGCCATTCTGATCGGCGATCAGGTTTACAAGAACGTGGGGGGTGTACCTCTGGGCAACGTGGTCATTTCGGTGATCAGCGGCGTGGCCACGTTCGTGTGGCTGATCGTCGACGCTCCGTATCGGCTGTTGCTCGCCATCTTCGTAGCACTGCTGGATCTCATTCCGTTCGAATCTACCGTCGCTGGAGTGCTGGTCGCCGTCGTGGCGTTGACGGTGTCGATCCAGGAATCCCTTGCCCCGCTGGGGTTCTAGATCGTGCTCCGCTGGATGAAGGACTACCTGCTGGTGCGGAGGATCATCAGACGCGGGGGGACGTTCCTGTGGTCACCACTTTGGTGGCTGTCCTGAGCGGCGCAGGACTGCTCGGGATCATCGGTGCGCTGGTCGCCATTCCAGTCGCCGCTGCGTTGCAGCTCCTGATCAACGGGCTGCTCTTCTCACGACTCGACAACCTGTCGATGTAAAACAGGGAGCGAATACGTGACCACGCTTGAGGACATTTCCGCCCTTACCCGTCCAAATCACCCCGCCGACTGGACGGACATCGATTCCCGTGCGGTCGACACCATCCGGGTGCTCGCTGCCGACGCCGTGCAAAAGGTCGGCAACGGCCATCCCGGCACCGCGATGAGCCTGGCGCCGCTGGCGTACACGCTCTTTCAGCGGCAGATGCGTCACGACCCCAGCGACGTGCACTGGCTGGGCCGCGACCGGTTCGTCCTGTCGGCCGGACACAGCAGCCTGACGCTCTACCTCCAGCTGTTCCTCGGTGGCTTTGGGCTCGAACTGTCCGACCTCGAGGCGCTGCGCACGTGGGGCTCGAAGACGCCGGGCCACCCAGAGTTCGGCCGCACCAGGGGCGTGGAGATCACGACCGGGCCGCTGGGCCAGGGCCTCGCGTCGGCGGTCGGGATGGCGATGGCGTCGCGGTATGAGCGCGGCCTGTTAGATCCCGATGCCGCGCCGGGCACCAGCCCGTTCGACCACTACATCTATGTGATCGCCTCCGACGGCGACATCCAGGAGGGCGTGACGTCGGAGGCGTCGTCGCTGGCCGGCACCCAGCAACTGGGCAACCTGATCGTCTTCTACGACCACAACCGCATCTCGATCGAGGACGACACCAACATCGCGCTGTCCGAGGACACGCCGGCCCGCTACCGCGCCTACGGGTGGCATGTGCAGGAGGTCGAGGGCGGCGAGAACGTGGTCGGCATCGAGGAGGCGATCGAGGCGGCCCGGGCCGTCACCGACCGGCCGTCGTTCATCGCGATCCGCACGATCATCGGTTACCCGGCCCCGACCAAGATGAACACCGGCAAGGCGCACGGCGCCGCCCTGGGCGATGAGGAAGTCGCGGCGGTCAAGAAGATCCTGGGTTTCGACCCGGAGAAGACGTTCGAAATGCCCAAG
Organism: Mycobacterium sp.; assembly: GCA_036390735.1. Lineage (GTDB taxonomy): Bacteria > Actinomycetota > Actinomycetes > Mycobacteriales > Mycobacteriaceae > Mycobacterium. Next base: position 1,963 of record DASWBF010000041.1, read on the forward strand.
GGTGTGCTCGAACACACCCGCAAGCTCATCGAGCGTGGCAAGGAAGCCCACGCGAAATGGCAGCATGACTTCGACGCCTGGGCCGCATGCGAGCCGGAGCGCAAGGCGCTGCTGGACCGGCTGCTGGCGCAGAAGTTGCCTGACGGCTGGGACGCGGACCTACCGTCCTGGGAGCCGGACTCCAAGCCGCTGGCTACCCGGGCCGCCTCCGGGGCAGTGCTGGCCGCGGTCGGGTCGAAGCTGCCCGAGCTGTGGGGCGGTTCCGCCGACCTGGCCGAGAGCAACCTCACCACCATCAAGGGCGCGGATTCCTTTGGGCCGCCGTCGATTTCGACCAAGGAGTGGACGGCGCACTGGTACGGCCGGACGCTGCATTTCGGTGTCCGTGAGCATGCGATGGGCGCGATCCTGTCGGGCATCGTGCTGCACGGGCCGACGCGGGCGTACGGCGGCACGTTCCTGACGTTCTCCGACTATATGCGCCCGGCGGTGCGGCTGGCCTCGCTGATGGCCATCGACACGATCTACGTGTGGACTCACGATTCGATCGGGCTGGGCGAGGACGGGCCCACGCATCAGCCGATCGAGCATCTGGCCGCGTTGCGCGCCATCCCGAACCTCAATGTTGTTCGCCCCGGCGACGCGAACGAGACCGCCTACGCATGGCGGACGATCCTTGCGCGCGGGGCGACCAGCGGCCCGGTGGGCCTGATTCTGACCCGCCAGGCGATTCCGGTGCTGGAGGGCACCAGCAAAGAGGGCGTCGCCCGGGGCGGCTACGTGCTGGGCGGTGCGCCGCAGGAGGATCCCGATGTGCTGCTGATCGGCACCGGGTCGGAGCTGCAATTGTGCGTCGAGGCGCGGAAGATGTTGGCGGAGCGCGGAATTATTGCCAGCGTGGTGTCGATGCCGTGCGTGGAATGGTTCGAGTTCCAGCCCGTCGAATACCGCGACAGCGTGCTCCCACCGGCGGTGTCGGCGCGGGTCGCCGTCGAGGCGGCCGTCGCGCAGAGCTGGTACAAGTTCGTCGGCGATCGCGGCGAGATCATCTCGATCGAGCACTACGGCGCATCAGCCGACTATAAAACCATTTTCCGCGAATTCGGGTTCACCCCCGAGGCCGTCGCGGCCGCCGCCGAACGATCACTGCACAACTGAGGAAGCGAATACCCCGATGACCCAAGAAAAGTCACAGAATCCCAACCTGGCGGCGCTGTCGGCCGCCGGCGTATCTGTCTGGCTGGACGACCTGTCGCGCGACCGCTTGCGCACCGGCAATCTGCAGGAGCTCATCGACACCAGGTGCGTCGTCGGCGTCACCACCAACCCAACGATCTTCCAAAAGGCGTTGTCGGAAGGCCACGCCTATGACGAGCAGATCGCCGAGCTGGCCGAGCGTGGCGCCGACGTGGACGCCGCCGTCCGGACTGTCACCACCGACGACGTCCGCGAAGCCTGTGATGTGTTGCGGCCGCACTGGGAGGCGTCCGACGGCGTCGATGGCCGGGTGTCGCTCGAGGTTGATCCGCGGCTCGCCCACGACACCGACAAGACGATCCTGCAGGCGATCGAGCTGTGCAAGATCGTCGACCGGCCCAACGTGCTGATCAAGATTCCCGCCACACGGCCGGGTCTGCCGGCGATCACCGCTGTTCTTGCCGAAGGCGTTTCGGTCAACGTGACGCTGATCTTCTCGGTCGAGCGCCACCGCGCGGTGATGGACGGCTATCTGGCCGGGCTAGAAGCGGCCAAGCAGGCCGGCCACGATCTGTCGAAGATCCATTCCGTCGCTTCGTTTTTCGTCTCGCGGGTGGACACCGAGATCGACAAGCGGCTGGAGAAGGTCGGCACCGACGAGGCGCTCGCGCTGCACGGCCAGGCCGGCGTCGCCAACGCGCGGTTGGTGTATGCCGCCTACCAGGAGGTGTTCCTCGGCGGTCAGCGATTTGAGGCGCTGAAGGTCGACGGGGCGCGGGTGCAGCGTCCGCTCTGGGCGTCGACCGGGGTCAAGAACCCCGACTACTCCGACACGCTGTACGTCACGGAGCTTGTCGCGCCGAACACCGTAAACACGATGCCGGAGAAGACGATCGACGCGGTCGCCGACCACGGGGTGATTACGGGTGACACCGTCACCGGCCGGGCGGGCGAGGCGCAAGCGGTGTTCGACAAGCTCTCGGCGGTGGGGGTGGATCTGCGCGATGTGTTCATCGTGCTCGAGAACGAGGGCGTCGAGAAGTTCGAGGCGTCGTGGAACGAGCTGCTGAAGGAAACGCAGGCTCAGCTGGACGCCGCGGCGAAATGACGACCGTCCAGTCGACCAAGTCCACACCGGCCGCTGCGGCCGCCTGGGTTAACCCGCTGCGGGACAAGCGCGATAAGCGGCTGCCGCGTATCGCCGGCCCCTGCGCGATGGTGATCTTCGGGATCACCGGGGATCTGGCCCGCAAGAAGCTGATGCCGGCGGTCTACGACCTGGCTAATCGCGGGCTGCTGGCGCCGACATTCGGACTCGTCGGTTTCGCCCGGCGGGATTGGGCCGACGAGGATTTCGCCACGGTCGTCTACGACGCCGTTAAGCAGCATTCGCGCACGCCGTTCCGGCAGGAGGTGTGGGACCGGCTGGCCGAGGGCAAGAAGGGACTGGCTGGTGCCGGGCGGGCTGGTCGGTTGCGCAA
>DASWBF010000042.1:0-4919 GCA_036390735.1 Mycobacterium sp.
GCGAGGACCGCGCGGATGGCGAACATGCCGGGGCCGCCGCGCTGCAGGCTCTCGTGCAGGATGTCGGGCGTGTTGACGAACAGGTTCGGCCGTGCGTAGTCGGCGTATTCGGCGATCTGCTGACCGAACTCGGTGAGTTCCCACTTCGCGGTGCGCCAGGTGAAATATGTGTACGACTGGGTGAATCCGAGCTTCGCGAAGCCGTACAGGCGCGCCGGACGAGTGAACGCCTCGGCGAGGAACACCACGTCAGCGTCGGCGCTCTTGACCTCTTCGATCAACCACTCCCAGAAGTCCGGGCGCTTGGTGTGCGGGTTGTCGACGCGAAACACCTTGACGCCGTGGTCAATCCAGTGCCGCACCACCCGCCGCACTTCCTGGTATAGCCCGTCGGGGTCGATGTCGAAGTTCAGCGGATAGATGTCCTGGTACATCTTCGGCGGGTTCTCCGCATACGCGATGGTCCCGTCGGGCAGCACGTTGAACCAGTCGCGGTGTTCACGTGCCCACGGATGGTCGGGCGCGCACTGCAGCGCGAGGTCGAGCGCCACCTCCAACCCTTGGTCGCGGGCAGCGGCGACGAACGCGTCGAAGTCGTCGATGGTGCCCAGATCGGGGTGCACGGCGTCATGACCACCCTCGTCGCTGCCGATGGCCCACGGCGACCCAACGTCGCCGGGTGCGGCGGTGACCGAGTTGTTGCGGCCCTTGCGGTGCACCTTGCCGATCGGATGGATCGGCGGCAGGTACACCACGTCGAAGCCCATCTTCGCGATCCGTGGCAACGCCTCGGCGGCGGTGGCGAACGTGCCGTGCACCGGCTTGCCGTCGGCACCCCAGCCGCCCGTGGATCGGGGGAACATCTCGTACCACGAGCCGAACCGGGCCAGCGGGCGGTCCACCCACACCCCGTACTGCTCGCCGCGGGTCAGCAGCTCGCGCAGCGGATACTGCGCCAGCAGCTCGGTGACCTCGTCGGTGGACGCGGCGCCGACGCGGGTTAGTGGGTCGCCGGGTGCGCGCAGCGCCGTCGCCGCCTCCAGCAGCGGGTCGCGCAGTTTTCGCGGCATGCCCATCGCGGCCCGCTCGAAGAGCTTGGCACCCACCAGAAGGTCGTTCGAGAGCTCTGGCTCGCCCTGACCGGCGTCGAGCTTCGCGGTGACGGAGCGCCGCCAGGTGCCGAGGGGATCGCCCCAGCCGTCGACCCGGAAGGTCCACAGGCCAACGGCGTCCGGGGTGAACTCGCCGTGGAACACGTCCGGCATCGTGCCCGGCGACATCGGGATCAGGATCGGCTTGACGCGTTGCAGCCCGGCGGTCGCAGTGCCCGGCACGGCGGTTCTCCGGTCGGCGGTCTTGGCCAGGCGCGGGTAGCCGCGGCCCAGGTTGCGGACCACCAATGTTGCAGCCACCGCCTCGTGGCCTTCCCGCCACACGGTGGCCGACACCGGCACGATCTCGCCGACGACGGCCTTGGCCGGATACCTTCCGCAGGTGACGACGGGCCGCACGTCATCGATTTCGATTCGACCGGGCACCCGACACTCCTTCGATGACACGGCACGCGCATGCCGCGGTTGTGGTTCGGCTGTCGTATCCTTCTTGTCCCGCTGTTCCCACCGTAGTGTCGGTCCCAAACGCCGGGTGCGCGATGTGACCAATTCCGCGGCGGCCGGCGAGCGCGCTTACTCCGCTTTTTGGTCTTCGCGCAAGCGGCTCATCTCCGCTGCGGTCGTTCGAATTCTCAGTAAGGTAAGCGCGTGTGAAGGCACTGCGTCGTTTCACCGTCCGTGCTCATTTGCCCAACCGCCTCGCCGCGCTCGAGCAGCTGTCGGTGAACCTGCGATGGTCCTGGGACAAGCCCACCCAGGATCTGTTCGCCGCCATCGATCCCGCGCTGTGGGAGCGCTCCCGACAGGATCCAGTCGCGCTGTTGGGGGCGGTGACGCCGCAGCGTCTGGACGAGCTCGCCGTCGATGAGCAGTTCCTCGAACGGCTCGACCGGCTGGCCGACAATCTGCGCGACTATCTGACCCGGCCGCTGTGGTACCAGGAAGAGCAGGCGGAGGGTGCGGCGCTGCCCACCGGAATCGCCTACTTCTCGATGGAGTTCGGCGTCTCGGAGGTGCTGCCCAACTATTCAGGCGGTCTCGGCATCCTGGCCGGCGATCACCTCAAGGCCGCCTCCGACCTGGGTCTGCCGTTGATCGCAGTGGGCCTCTACTACCGGTCCGGGTACTTCCGCCAGTCACTGACCGCAGACGGCTGGCAGCAGGAAACGTATCCGGCCCTAGATCCGCAGGGGTTGCCGTTGCGGCTGCTGACCACCGCAGCGGGCGAGCCGGTGCTGGTGGAGCTCAAGCTGCCGGACGACCATGAGCTGCGCGCCAGGGTCTGGGTCGCACAGGTGGGCCGAGTCCCGTTGCTACTGCTCGATTCCGATGTCCCCGAAAACGAGCACGACTTACGCGGCGTCACTGATCGGCTGTACGGCGGGGACCAGGACCACCGCATCAAGCAGGAGATTCTGGCCGGCGTCGGAGGAGTGCGGGCGATCCGGGCGTTCACCGCCGCCGAAGGCATCTCCGCGCCTGAGGTGTTCCACATGAACGAGGGCCACGCCGGTTTCCTCGGCTTGGAGCGCATCCGCGAGTTGATGACCGATTCCAAGCTGGATTTCGACACCGCGCTGACCGTGGTGCGGTCCAGCACCGTGTTCACCACGCACACCCCGGTGCCGGCCGGCATCGACCGCTTCCCGATCGACATGGTCGAACATTATTTCGGCGGCGACGACGGCAAGAAGAAAGAGTCCGCGCTGGTGCCCGGCGTGCCGCCGGACCGGATCGTCGCGCTCGGCACCGAGGACGACACGACCAAGTTCAACATGGCGCACATGGGCCTTCGGCTGGCGCAGCGCGCCAACGGCGTCTCGTTGCTGCACGGCCGCGTCAGCCGGCACATGTTCGACGAGCTGTGGCCCGGATTCGACCCCGACGAGGTGCCTATCGGGTCGGTGACCAACGGGGTGCACGCCTACACCTGGGCCGCGCCGCAGTGGCTGGAGCTGGGTCGTGAGCTGATCGGCTCGGACTTGCCGAGCGAGCCGGCCGTGTGGGAGAGAATCCAGCAGGTGGATTCCGGTCGCCTCTGGTGGATCCGCTCTCAGCTGCGCGAGCAGCTTGTCAACGACGTCCGCCGCCGGCTGCACGTGTCCTGGCGCCAGCGCGGTGCCCCAGAAGCCGAATTAGGCTGGGTCGCAGATGCTTTCGATCCCAATGTGCTGACCATCGGGTTCGCCCGCCGGGTGCCGACCTACAAGAGACTAACCCTGATGCTGCGCGACCCCGAACGTCTGGAACTTCTCCTGTTGGATGAGGAGCGGCCGATTCAGATGATCGTCGCCGGGAAGTCGCACCCGGCCGACGACGGCGGCAAGGCCATGATTCAACAGGTCGTGCGGTTCGCCGACCGGCCGGCGGTGCGGCACCGGATTGCGTTTCTTCCGGACTACGACATGTCCATGGCGCGGCTGCTGTACTGGGGCTGCGACGTGTGGCTGAACAATCCACTGCGTCCACTGGAGGCGTGTGGTACGTCCGGAATGAAGAGCGCGCTGAACGGTGGACTCAATTTGTCGGTCCGCGACGGCTGGTGGGACGAGTGGTACGACGGCGAAAACGGTTGGGAGATCCCGACCGCCGATGGTGTCTCCGACGAACGCCGCGACGACCTGGAAGCCGCCGCACTTTACCACTTGCTCGAATCCACGATGGCGCCGACGTTCTACGAGCGCGACGGGTCGGAGATTCCCCGCCGCTGGGTGGAGATGGTGCGGCACACGCTGCAGGTGCTGGGACCAAAGGTGTTGGCGTCGAGGATGGTTCGCGACTACACCGAGCAGTACTACGCGCCGGCCGCGGAGTCGCTGCACCGGACGATCGCGCCGGTCGACGGCGAGAAATTCGGCAACGCGCGCCGGTTGGCCAACTACCGGCGCAAGGTTTCCGCGGCCTGGCCGAGGATCCAGATCAGCGAGGTCGACAGCACCGGCCTGCCCGATACTCCGCTGCTCGGCTCGAAGATGACGCTGAGCGCGACCGTAGCGCTCGCCGGGCTGTCGCCAGATGAAGTCACGGTGCAAGCCGTGCTGGGCCGCGTCGATGCGGATGACACGCTGGTCGATCCCGCGCGCGTCCCGATGGCGCACACGGGCACCACCGACACCGGCGAGACGTTCGCCACCACCACGCCGCTCCCGGTGGCCGGGTCGGTCGGATACACGGTTCGGGTGCTCCCGCACCATCCGCTGCTGGCCGCGGATAATGAACTGGGGCTGGTGGCGCTGGCCCGGCCTGCTGCAGCCGAGAGTCCGGTATCTGTCACGCACTGAGACCGGCTATGTAAAGCTTCCGGCATGGTGGTTTGTCGCATCGCCGCGGTCCTAGCGTCCATGGTCGTTTCGTTGGCACTGGCGCCGCCTGTCATCGCCGACCCCGACCCGGTCCCGCCGCCCGCCGACGCCGCGGCGGCAGCGCCGGAAGCCGCTCCGGACGCCGGTCCGCCTCCCGACGACGGGCGGATTCCGTCGGCGGCGCCGGCGACGACGAAGACACCGGACGGTTGGACGCTCACGATCTCCTCCAAGGACGAGACACTGCTGCCGGTCGCACCGCTGACCACCGCTTTGTCGTCGCGTGACTACGTCGTCGGCGGCACCTACAGCGCCAAACTCAACGGGTCAGGCGAGCCCCGCGGAATCCTCGAGGTGGGGTACCAGATCGGCTGCGGCATCGACATGAGCACGTCGAACGGCGTCACGCTGGCGGGAACCGCAGGCATGACGACGTCTCTCGGAACGACCGGGCCGTTCTTGGCTCCGCCGACAGGATTCCTACCGATCCTGTCGTTCCCGGTCA
>DASWBF010000043.1:0-12113 GCA_036390735.1 Mycobacterium sp.
GTGTTGACGATTTCGACGATGTCGCCGCGTTTGGTGTTGTTGTAGAACCAGATCGCGTTGCTGGGACTGACGTTGAGGCACCCGTGGCTGGTGTTGGTGTTGCCTTGCGCGCCCACCGACCACGGCGCTGAGTGCACGAAGATGCCGCTGTAGGAAATCTGCGTCGCCCAGTCCACGTCCGTGCGATACCCGTTGGGTGAGTTGACCGGAACGCCGTAGGTCGACGAGTCCATGATGATGTGGGTGAACCGGTCCCCGACGAGGTAGACGCCGTTGCTGGTCGGAGTGCTGTTCTTGCCCATCGAGGTGGGCATCGTCTTGATTACCTCGCCGTTGCGTCGGACGGTGATCGTCTTCGTGTCGTCGTCGGCGGTGGCGATCACCTCGTCGCCAATCGTGAAGTGAGTCTTGACATCTTCTTGGCCGAACAGACCGTCGCCCATGTCGACGCCGTAGATGTTGACCGACACGTCGACCTGAGTGCCGGGCTTCCAGTAAGCCTCAGGGCGCCAACGCAATTCCTGGTTGCTCAACCAGTAAAACGCGCCTTCGACCGGTGGGTTCGTGGTGATTTTGATCGCGCGCTGGGCGGCGAGCCGGTTCGGGATGTTCTCGTCGAAGCGGATCGCCACCGGCTGTCCGACGCCGACTACCTCGCCGTCGTTCGGCAGGACGTAGGCCGACGTGAGGTTTTCCGGCGAATGGGTTTTGAACGTCATCTGCTGGTGGGTGACGCCGCTGAGGCCAAGCGCTTCGGCCTCCAGCGTGTACTGCTTGTTGTAGCCCAGCGGCTCCGTAGTCGACCAGGTCAGACCGTCGGGGCTGAGCTTTCCGGCCACCGGCGTGCCGTCCGTCCTGGCCACGCTGACAGCGCCCAGCACGCCGTCCTCGGCGTTGACGGTCACCGGCTGATCCACCGCGACACCGACTGCGCCGTCGGTGACCGACGCCTGCAACTTGGGCACCAGAAGGTCGGCGTATGGCGTGCCCTTGTCGGCGATTACCTGCGGAGCAGGCGGTGCGGAGTTGCCGCTGCAGCCGGTGGCGCCCATAGCCAGCGCCGGGATGACGGCAAGAGCGACCAGCCAGGACCGATACCGACGCGGACGGGTCACCGAACGGACCTGCCACATACTTTGCTCCACCTCACTGCCACGGCTAACTCGTTGGCCTTTTTGGCAATAGTCTAAGGGCATCACGGGCGTGCAGCGCGCCACTGGCTGGTAATGCCGTTCCGTTGACAGGTGCCAGCTTTGGTCGGCGCGGGCTAGCCTGTTATCGTCGCCTGTCGACGCGCCGTTAGCTCAGTTGGTAGAGCAGCTGACTCTTAATCAGCGGGTCCGGGGTTCGAAACCCTGACGGCGCACCAAGTGTGAGTTTGTGGCGGAGATCACTGGTCCCTGTCGTCACATCCGCTTGGCGAAATAGCGTTGACCGTCGCTCGGGATGCGCCCGAAACCGGCCTTGAGCGCCGGGGCAAGCACCTTGAACGGCAACGCGAGGCGGTCCTTCGGCTCCAGCGCCAAGGTCCACGTGAACAATGTGTCCGCACCGTCAGGTTCCACGACGTAGTCCTCGGCGAAACGTTTGAAGGGCGGAAGGGTGGACTCGTAGACGAAGAACGAATACCCGCTGCCCTCATCCCACCGGAAAAACCGTTCCCGCATCGTTGACAGGGCGGGCGCCGCCACCTCGCGGGTGGTGCCCACCCCGAACGGGCGCGGCGAGGTCCAGGTGACCTCCTTGACTGCGACCGTCCACGCCGCGATCGACACATCCGACGTCAGCGATTCCCAAACCTGCTCGGGCGGTGCGGCGAACCGCTTCTGGTAGCGGAAGACGTGGGGGGCCGAGGCGAGGAAATCGGCATCGGCGGACTTGAGCGGGTACCAGCGCGTCATAGCTGACCAGCATGCCGCCCAACGGACACAACGGCGCGGCTATTCGGAAAGTCATCGAGGCGTCGTCGCCCGCACCGGCAGGGCAAAGCGGGCCGGCACGCCGTCGCTGAAGGCCACATGGTCTGGTGGCCGCCTGCCGAGGTCGCCTAGGCCCACCGATGCCAGCAGACCGTCGTCCCGAAAGCCAATCAGCTCGGCGGTTCGAAGCGCCCACGCCGGGTGGTCATTGGGCAGATACCACGTGCGGCCGGCGCGCGACAGATGCAAGCCCCAGCGGGCGGTCAAGAAGTGCTCCAGCGGACCCAGTTTCACCGGATCGCCAACCTGCACCCGGACTGTGCTCGCGGCGGTGACACCCGGCCAGCGCAGGTTCGACGTGTAGGTATGACGTCCTGCTTGGCTTTGGTAGCTCATCCGGGCCCAGCGGTAGGGCAGGCCGAAGACGCTCCTGGCCGCGGCGACGACGTCGAGCCGGTTGGCGTCAAGGCTGAGGAAGACGACCCCGCGGCGGCCGGTCCCGTCGACGGAGTACAGCCGGACGTTGGTCTCCAGGAACGTGCGGAGCAGCACCGGACCATGCGGCAGTCCGGTGTTGTCCATATGAAACGGCACCATGCCCACGTAACTACGGCCCTCGAACACGTCGGGCTCGGTTCCGGCCGGGTACAAGTGCGCGATGCTCCCCGGCGCGACCGCCCAGTGCAGGAACGACAAGTTGAGCCAGTCCTGCCGCAGAATCCGCGGCTTGGTTAGCTGCGGCGCCTCTGCCGTCACCGCCTCGGTCATACCGGCAATCTAGCCAGAGGCGCGCGGGGTGTTCACGATATGGCGGGCGGTCTGTGGCGACGACTGGTCGAGTTCGACGACTCCCTTTGTAGCGCAAAGACTTCCATTAACGCCAATTGAACGCAGGATTCGTCGTGAGGTTGCCCGGGCGGCTGATCCAGCGTGTCTGTTTCTCCGCCTGCGCGCGCGGTCACGTCCTGGCAGGATCGGGCCGTCCCGTCGAGGTCGACGCCGATTTCGTCGCCGGACACTAACCGGCGCCCCCAACCGTGAGCAACGTCCCCGGCAAGCGTCTCGCCCGCGGAAACCTTGCATTTTCGGTTATTGATGATAGTTTGCCTGGTGGTTGAAATTTGGGCGCGTCGAGCTGCTAACATCAGTTAGCTGAAGTGACGGCTGATGCAGCAGATGACCGGGGAACATGGCGGAATCGAGGTTCAGCACATGTCAGCGAGCCAGCTAGACGGTTCGCAGCCTGCGGGTTCTCGGGGTGCTTCTGCCATTGCTGAGCAATCGCCTAGCCGGTACACGCCGATGCCTGCCACGATTCACTCCTGCAACCGGTTGGGGCGAGTGGGCAGCCTGCCATTTCATACCGTGCTTTTCGGCGGTTGGTGGCGGCGCCGCGCGAATCAGGGCGAGTAGGCCCGCGCCGCGTCAGCGGTTGCGGATCCTGTGAATCACCACCACCACCGTCAGCGCGCCGACACCGATCAACGTGAACGTCACGGGTGGCTTCTTTACGAATGCGATCGCGGCGACCTTCAGGTCGTTGGCGAGGCGGCGCGGATGCGCTCGCTCGGTCAGGGTGTCAACGGTGGCAGCCAACTGGTCCCGGGTACGGTCGATCTCCTGCTTGATGACTTCGGGGTCACGGTCCGCCACAATGTCCTCCGCGCGTGAAGGTTGTTGCCTTGCCGCACTACCCTAGATCAGCCCGGGCAGGAACCAACGCACCGGTACGCGACCAAGGGGAAAGCTTCGAATGACCACGCGACTCGAAGCGGGCGACAAGGCGCCCGCGTTCAGTCTTGAGGATGCCGACGGAAACACCGTATCGCTGGCCGACTACCGCGGCCGGAAGCTGATCGTGTACTTCTACCCCGCCGCGTCGACGCCCGGTTGCACGAAACAGGCGTGTGACTTCCGCGACAACTTGCGTGTTCTGAACAAAGCAGGGCTGGACGTTGTCGGCATCTCCCCCGACAAACCCGCCAAGCTCGCCAAGTTCCGCGACGCGGAAGGCTTGACCTTCCCACTGCTGTCCGATCCCGATCGCACCGTGTTGGCCAACTGGGGCGCATACGGCGAGAAGAAGATGTACGGCAAGACCGTTCAGGGCGTGATCCGGTCGACGTTCGTGGTCGACGAGGACGGCAAGATCGCACTGGCGCAGTACAACATCAAGGCTACCGGCCACGTCGACAAGCTGCGCCGCGACCTGTCCGTCTAACCCAGCTTCGCCAACAGCAGCGCCTCGGCCACCGCAGCGCGTTCGAGCACACCGAGATCCAGGCTCTCGTTGACGCTATGTGCTTGTGTCGCAGGGTCTTCGACGCCGGTCACCAAGATCTTGGCCTCCGGGAACGCGTCGGCGAACGCGGCGATGAACGGAATCGATCCGCCCACGCCCATGTCGGCCGGGTCGGCGCCCCACGCGTCGCGGAACGAAGCCCGCACCGCGTCATATACCGGGCCGGTGGCGTCGATCGCATACGGCTGACCGAGGTCGCCCGGCGTGACCGTCACGTGCGCTCCCCACGGCGCGTGCTGCGTTAAGTGACGGGTCAGCGCGTCGAGGTGAGCCTTCGCGTCGCCGCCCGGTGCGACGCGCATGCTGATCTTGGCGCGCGCCCGCGGAATCAGTGTGTTCGACGACTGCGCTACCGGGGTGGTGTCGATGCCGATGACGGTGATCGCCGGCTTCGCCCAGAGCCTTTGAGGCACGCCGCCGTTGCCGATCTGGTGGACGCCGTCGAGCAGTCCGGTTTCTTCGCGGACCTGCTCCGGCGGATAAGTCAGCTCTGCGGCGTCGCTTTCGTGCAGCCCGGCGACTGCGACGTTGCCGTCGTCGTCGTGCAGGCTGGCCAACAGCCGCGTCAGAACCATCAACGCGTCCGGCACCACGCCGCCCCACATCCCCGAGTGCAGACCGTGATCGAGGGTTGCGACTTCGACGACGCAGTCGACCAGGCCACGCAACGAGACGGTGAGCGCCGGCACGTCGGTGCTCCAGTTGGTCGAGTCGGCGAGGACGATCACGTCGGCCGCCAGCTTGTCCCGGTGCGCGTCGAGCAGTCTGTGCAGTGAGGGCGACCCGGACTCCTCCTCGCCTTCGACGAACACCGTGACACCTACCGGCGGGTTGCCTTGGTGCGCGCGGAACGCCGCCAAATGTGTTGCGATTCCGGCCTTGTCGTCGGCAGTGCCGCGTCCGTAGAGCCGACCGTCGCGCTCGGTCGGCTCGAACGGCGGGGACATCCACTGGCCGTGGTCGCCCTCGGGCTGCACGTCGTGATGCGCGTAGAGCAACACCGTCGGGGTGCCGGGCGGCCCGGGGCGACGCGCGATCACCGCGGGCGCCCCGTCCGCCGCGACGATCTCAACATCGTCGAATCCAGCTGCTGCCAACAGGTTTGCGACCGCCTGCGCGCTGCGCTGCACCTCGCTGCGACGTGACGGGTCGGCCCACACCGACTCGATGCGCACCAGGTCTTCCAGGTCGCGGCGCACCGACGGCAGCACGTCACGCACGCGTTCGACGAGATCACTCATGGTGTCGAGGCTACTTGCGCCGAAACTGTATTTCGGCAGGCCGCTTCTCGTATTTTCGCTGTGAAAATACAGTTTCGGCGACTAGGAAGTCTCCAGGACGGCGACGGCCGCGGCGGTGTCGCCTTCGTGCGTGAGTGACACGTGGATCGTCACGTCGGCCAGATGCTCGGCGATCGCGCCGGACAGCCGCACCTTAGGCCGTCCCCACATGTCCGTGACCACTTCGATGTCACGGTGAATGCCCTCAGGCAGCACCGGACGCTGGGCGAACCGCGAACCCGACCACGCCTTGATCACGGCCTCCTTGGCCGCCCACCTGGCGGCCAGATGCCGGGCCGCCGACGAGCTCTTGTCGGCGGCGTCACGGCGTTCGCCGGGCGTGAACGTCTCCGCGAACACCGTGCCAGGCTGGTCGACCTGCTCGGCGAAGTCGGGGACGAAGACAAGGTCGATCCCCAGCCCGACTATCGCCATGACCCGAACGCTACTTCACGTAGACATCGCCGTCGCCGAGGCGCGACGCCGGGTTCAGCAGCATCTCTGCCTCCTGACGCTTCTCCGAACCGTCGTGGTCGAACCGGCGGTCGGCGGGCCGTTCGTAGAGCGGCCGCCCACCGGCGATCGCCGAGGCCAGCCGTTGCTGCCCGGCCATCACCCGGGTGCCGGCCCGCTGCTCGTAGTCCTGCCGCTCTGCGTCGGAAAGCGTCGCCAGCAGCGCCTGCGGGTGCACGAGCGCAACCAGACCCGACACATGGCCGAACCCAAGGCTTGTCACCAACCCGGCCTTCAGCGGGAACTTCTCACCCAGCCGCAGGGTTTCGCGCGGCCAGACGAAGTGCGCGGAGCCCGCCATCTCGTCGTCGACACAATCCAGGCTGCGGTTCGGCGGCACCACGCCGTCCCGAAGGATCTGGCACAGCCCCATGATCTGGAACACCGCAGCGCCGCCCTTCGCATGACCGGTCAGGCTCTTCTGTGACACCACGAACAGCGGAGCGCCATCGGAGCGGCCCAGCGAGTCCGCGAGCCGCTCGTGCAGCTCGGTCTCGTTCGGGTCGTTGGCCAGCGTCGACGTGTCGTGCTTGGAAACCACCGCGACGTCGTCGGCGTTCACGCCGAGCTTGGCCAGTGACCGTGCCAATACCGAGCCCTTGCCGCCGCGGCCGGCGCCCAGCGCGCCCAGGCCCGGCGCCGGGATCGAAGTGTGCACGCCGTCGGCGAAGCTCTGCGCGTAGGCGACCACGGCCAGCACCGGCAGGCCCATCTTCACGGCCAGGTCGCCGCGGGCCAGCAGGATCGTGCCGCCGCCCTGGGCCTCGACGAACCCGAGCCGACGACGGTCGTTGGCGCGGGAGAACCGTGCGTCGCTGATGCCTTTGGCCCGCATCATCTCGGTGTCGGCGGTGGCCGCCATGTCACCGAACCCGATGATCGCCTCCATCGTCAGGTCGTCGAAGCCGCCAGCCACCACCAGCTCGGCCTTGCCCAGCCGGATCTTGTCGACGCCCTCCTCCACCGACACCGCCGCGGTGGCGCATGCGGCGACGGGGTGGATCATCGCGCCGTAGCTGCCGACGTAGCTCTGAACCACATGCGCCGCAACGACATTCGGCAGGACTTCCTGCAGGATGTCGTTCGGCTTGTTCCGGCCGAGCAGATTGCCGTGGAACATCGTCTGCATCGACGACAGGCCGCCTATGCCGGTGCCCTGCGTGTTGGCCACCAGACTCGGATGCACCCAGCGCATCAGCTCGGCCGGCGTGAACCCGGCGGACAGGAACGCGTCGACGGTGGCGACGATGTTCCACAGCGCCACCCGGTCGATCGAGTTGGCCATGTCGGCGCTGATGCCGAACACGGTCGGGTCGAACCCGGTCGGGATCTGGCCGCCCACCGTCCGGGTCAGCTTCGTCTTGCGCGGCACTCGAATCTCGGTGCCGGCCTTGCGGGTGACCTGCCAGTCGGTGGTGCCGGGCATCGGCGTCGCGACGGTGTGCTCGGGGTCGAACTGCACGAACGCGCGCGCGTCGGCCTCGCTGGAGACGACGAACGTGAAGTCCTTCTCCAGGAACACGGACACCAGAAGCGGTGACGCGTGGTCGGAGTCGATCGCGCCGTCGGCGACGAACTCGCGAATGCCGGTGCGCTGCACGACCGCGTCGTGATACCGCTCGACGAGCTCGGATTCGTCGACGAGCTCACCGGTTTCGGTGTCATACCAGCCCGGCTTCGGGTCGTCCTCCCACGTGATGAGCCCGGTCGTCCAGGCCAGTTCCAGCACGCCGGCGGCCGACAGCTCGCCCTCGACCTCCATCTCGTAGCGGGTGCGCGACGAGCCGTACGGTCCGAGCTCGGCGCCGCTGACGATCACCACCAGGTCGGCCGGGTCGACGTCGAGATCGTCCCACGCCGGCGGCGGCGCCGACGTGTAGCCCCGGGGTGGCGACGGCAGCGCGGCGATAGTGCCAGCAGCGTCCTCGGAATCCGCTGGCTCGCTTGCCATTTCCTCGCGGGCCTTCGCAGCCAACTCGGCCATGTCGAGCTGGGCGTCACCCAGACCACCGGTCAGGTCGGCGCGCAGCGGTTGAAGTGAAGCGACGACCCGTGACTCGGGGTCGCACAGCGCCAACAGCATCGCGGCCATCTCGTCGGTGGAATACGTGGTGACGCCGGCTTCTTCGACCGCATCGACGATGACGTCGTTCTTGCCCATAAGCCCGGTGCCGCGGGTCCAGCCGATCAGCGCGTGCGCCAACGACACCCGCTGCGCCCACGACGTCTCGGCCTTCCACCGCGACACCACTGCGTCGAGCGCGGACTTGGCTTCGCCGTAGGCGCCGTCGCCGCCGAACATGCCGCGGTTTGGCGAGCCGGGCAGCACCACGTGCAGCCGCGATGCGATGTCGCGCTCGGCGCCGATCCCCGACAGCCCGCCGATGAGCCGCTGCACGGCCCACAGCAGCACCTTCATCTCCATCTCGGCACGGGCACCGGCCTCCGAGAGGTCGCCGGCGACCCGCGGTGCCGCGAACGGGAACAGCAGTGTCGGGGTTTGCGCGTCCTTGATGTGAATTGACTGCGGCCCAAGGCTTTCCACCTGCTCGCTGCCGATCCAGGAGACCAGTGCGTCGATGTCGGAGTACGACGCCATGTTGGCCGGCACCACCCAAAGCGTGGCGCCGAACCGGGCGTGGTCGCGGTACAGGGTGCGGTAGAACGCCAGCCGGTCGTCGTCCAGCCGCGACGTCGTCGCGATCACGGTCGCGCCGCCGTCGAGCAGCTGCGCCACCACGGATGCTGCGATCGAGCCCTTCGACGCGCCGGTCACCACCGCGACGTCGTCGCTGTAGCGGCCCTTGCCGGGATTTTCCGCGCCGGCCGCGGCGCGAGCGAACAGGGAGGCGTGCAGGTTGCGTCCCGCGGCCAACGCCTTGCCCTGCCACCAGGTGGCCTGGGTGCTGACGACGTGCCCGGCGCCCTCGAACCGTTCGGCGAGTTTCGGCCAGTCGGCGTTGACGGCGTCGTCGTCCATCAGCCAGATCTTGACCAGGTCCTCGCGAGCGCTGGCCCAGCGGTCGTCGAAGACCACGGCCTTGCGGCGATCGAACACCGGCGCGACGAGCCGCGGCCAATCCGAGCCGAGCTCGGCGGTGACGAGGTCGACGAGCTCCGCGTCGGTGGCGGTCGGCGGTGTGGTGACCGGGTCGTCGAGTCCGAGTTGGTTGAGCACCAACCGAGCCGCGTTGGCGAGCACCCCGCCGCGGCCGGTGATCTGCTCGGTGAACTCACTCAGCGCGGCTGCGTCGACGGTTGCGCCGCCACCGCCACTGGCGGACGGCAGCGCGACGGCCACACCTTGGCGCGCGGCCACCGAGGTGACCGCCGCGTCGATCGCCTTGTCGACTGTCGGGAGGTCAGTGAGTGCGCCGTCGTGCAGGCCGCCGAGGTCCCCGCCGCGCACGCTGTGGCCTTCCCGGGTGCCGAGTGCGACCTCGACCGTGACGTGCTTGGCCCAGCCGTCGCCGAGTTCCCACGTCTTGCGGACGCGCTCGGCAATGTAGCCGGGCCGCTTGCCGGACGGGCCAAGCACAGTGCGCACCTGGTCGTTGATCGCGTCGGAAAGCACCGGGCCGAACGGCTTGTAGGTCCGGGCCAGCTTGGTCACCTGCGACTTCAGGCTCGACAGGTCCGCCTCGGCAGCGCCGTCGATCGCGCCGAGGTTCAGCTCGGAGCCCAGGTCGACGAGCAACTGGTTGCGTCGCGACGACGCACCGTCGGTGATCGACTCGATCGAGTCCAGCGGCTCGATCTGGTCCATACGCATCTTCGCCGACAGCGCGATCAGCGCCAGCGTCGCGTCGGCGGCGTCGAACCCGATGTCGTCGGGCCGCGGAGCGCCGGTGGGCGCGACATTGGGCCCGGGAGCGCCGGTGGGCGCGACATTGGACCCGGGAGCGCCGGTGGGCGCGACATTGGGCTCGGGTGCGCCGGCAGGGGCCGTCGGAGCGGCGGGTGCAGGGGCAAAATCCGTTGCGGCAACCGGGCTTTCGACCGGCTCATCAGCTTCGTGCTCAAGCTCCGGATCGGTGTCGGTCGCGAACAGCACCGACACGTCGCGCTCGGAATTGAGCACTTCCACTGTGCTGTGGGCGTATTCGGTCAGCTTCAACGTGTTGGACGCCAGACCCGTTACCGTCGGGGCCGACTTCACCCCGATCTCGACGAACCGTTCGACGCCGAGTCCGCCCGCAGCTTCCTCCGTGAACAGCAGGTCTTGCGTTTCGATCCAGCGCACCGGGCTGGCGAACTGCCAGGCGAGCAGTTCGATGACGACCTTCCGAAGCAACTCGCGCGGGCGTTCGTTACGCCACGTGTCGTAGTCGGCGAGAATCTCGTCGAGCGGCTCGGCCGGCACCAGGTCGCGGATCTCCTGAATGAAGTCGCGGTCCAGCGAGAACGGCCGCGGCACCAGGTTCGGGATATAACGGCCGACGATCAGCGCGGGATCGCTGTCGCGCGGCATGACCCGCTCCAGCGAGCGCCGGAACTCGGGCACGCCGACCCGCAGCACCGACGAGTGGAACGGCACGTCGATGCCGGGCACCAGAATGAAAGACCGCTTCCCGCCACTGATTTCGCGACGCCGCTCGACCTCGGCCTCCAACGCTTCCAGGCCGCGCACCGTACCGGCGATCGCGTACTGCGAGCCGCGCAGATTGTAGTTCACGATCTGCAGGAATTCCCCTGTGCGCTCGGCGATTTCGTCGATGAAGCTCGGCACGTCGGCATCGGCCAGGTCGATCTGCGACGGGCGGATGGCGGCCAGCCGGTAGTTGGACCGGCCCAGCTCGTCGCGCGGCACGATGTCGTGCATCTTCGACCCACGGTGGAACACCACCTCCAGCAGCGCGTCGAGTTCGTACACGCCGCTGACGCACGCGAGCGCGGTGTACTCGCCGACCGAGTGCCCGCATGCGATCGCGCCTTCCACGAACGCTCCCTGCTCACGCATCTCGGCGACCTGCGCCGCAGCGACCGTGGCCATCGCGACCTGCGTGAACTGCGTCAGATACAGCACGCCCTCGGGATGCTGGTAGTGCACGCCCGCCGCGATCAGGCTGGTCGGGTTGTCACGAACCACATGCAGGACTGAGAAGCCCAACGTTGCCCGGGTGAACTTGTCTGCGGTATCCCACACCTTGCGGGCCGCCTTCGATCGGGCGCGGACCTCCATGCCCATGCCCTTGTGCTGAATCCCCTGACCGGGGAACGCGTATACGGTCTTCGGCGCAGCGAGTCGCGCGGTCGCCGACATCACCAACTCGCTACCGATGCGAGCTGCGACCTCCAAAACCTCTGCGCCCTGGTCGATACCGACGCGGTCCACGCGGAAGTCGATTTCGGCGCCCGGCTCGACCATGCCGAGGAACCGCGCGGTCCAGCCGATCAGCCGCGCCGGCGGCCTGGCCTGGCCGTCGGTGGCGGTGGCGACGTGCTGCGCGGCCGCCGACAGCCACATGCCGTGCACAATCGGCGCTTTCAAACCGGCCAGCAGCGCAGCGGCGCGGTCGGTGTGGATCGGGTTGTGGTCGCCGGAGACGACCGCGAACGGCCGCATCTCGGTGGGCGCGGTGATCGTGACGTCACGGCGGCGACGACGCGGCGTGTCGGTCGCGTTGTCGGACACCGCTCCCCCGGCGCGCACCGGATCGGTGAGCTCCGCCGCACCGGTGCGTCCACGGATCGCAAAGCGCTCGGTCAGCGTCGCCAGTACGGTGCCGTCGGCCGCGGTCACCGTGACCGCCACCGGCACCACACGGCCGACCTCCGTGTCGGTGGCCTCGGAAGTCCTTGCGCTGACGGTCAATTCGGCCGACTCCGTCGGCAGGGTGGTGTGCAGGTACGCGGCATGGTCGAGATGGACGAGGCTCAGCAGGCCTTCGACGACGGGGAAACCGGCGTCGGTGGTGGCAGCACCGATGGCCGCGAAGACAGCGGGCCAGCAGCGGCCGACGAGCGCGTCGGGCACCACGGTCAGCGTCGGCGCGAGCGGGGCGCCGAACGTCGCGGTGACACCGGTGTGGTCGGCGACCTCTTCGGGATTCCACGCGACGGTGATTCGCGCCGTGCCGTCCTCGACGGCGGGCAGGG
>DASWBF010000044.1:0-3117 GCA_036390735.1 Mycobacterium sp.
CCTATGGGACAGCCCCCGACAACGCGACGCCTATGACTGGTTCACCGTCGAGCTGGCGAACCTGCGCACCGCGTTCCGGTGGGCCGCCGCAGCGAGCGCGTCGAAGGCCTCGCCCAGCGCCGCGAGCATCGCCTCCGACAGTGCGTTGAAGGCCTGCGGCCGGTTCAGCGACAGCGCGACAATGCTGCGTTCGTCGCGGTGTTGCAGCAGCAGCGGTTCTTCCATCGCGATGACCTCACTCGATCGCCGAGGCGCTCTTCGCGCGCTCACGCAGCTGGAACTTCTGGATCTTGCCGGTCGAGGTCTTCGGGATCGCCTCGAAGCGGACCTCCTTCGGCACCTTGTAGCCCGCGAGCAGGCGCCGGCAGTGGGCGATCAGCTCCTGTGCGGTCGCCGTCGCGCCCGGCGTGAGCTCGACGTAAGCCAGCGGCGTCTCGCCCCACTTCGGGTGCGGCTTCGCGACCACCGCGCAGGCCATCACCGCCGGGTGCCGGTACAGCGCGTCCTCGACCTCGATCGAGCTGATGTTCTCGCCGCCGGAGATGATGATGTCCTTGCTGCGGTCCTTGATCTTCACGTAGCGGTCCGGCTCCAGCACCGCCAGGTCGCCGGTGTGGAACCAGCCGCCCGCGAAGGCGTTGTCGGTGGTCGAGGGGTTCTTCAGGTAGCCCTTCATCACGATGTTGCCGCGGAACATGATCTCACCCATCGTCCGGCCGTCGGCGGGCACCTCGCGCATCGTCTCAGGGTCCAGCACCGTCATGCCTTCCTGCAGCACGTAGCGCACGCCCTGGCGGCCGTTCAGGCGCGTCTGCTCCGACAGGCTCTCGCCGGCCCAGCTGTCGCGCTTGACCGCCACCGAGGCCGGTCCGTAGACCTCGGTCAGCCCGTAGACGTGGGTGATGTCAAAGCCGATCTTCGCCATCCCCTCGATCATCGCGGCCGGGGGCGCGGTGGCGGCGACTATGCCGCGCACCTTCTGCCGGATGCCCTCGCGCAGCTCGGCCGGCGCGGCGATGATCAGGTTGTGCACGATGGGCGCGGCGCAGAAGTGGTCCGCGCCGTGCTCGCGCATCGCGGCGAGGATGGACGGCGCGTCGACGTGGCGCAGGCAGACGTGCACGCCGCCGAGCATCGCGATCGTCCACGGGAAGCACCAACCGTTGCAGTGGAACATCGGCAGTGTCCACAGGTAGCGCGGGAAATGCGGCATCGTCCACGTCACCGCGTTGCACACCGCGTTGAGATAGGCGCCGCGGTGGTGCGTCACGACGCCTTTCGGGTCACCGGTGGTGCCCGAGGTGTAGCCGACGGCGATCGCATCCCACTCGTCGGCCGGGCCCTCGAGCCGCTCGACCGGCTCATGCGCCGCCAGCAGCGTCTCGTACTCGTGCGCGCCGAGACGCTCACCCGGGCCGGTGTACTCGCTGTCACAGACATCGATGACCACCGGGCTGCGCCCGTGTTCCTCCTTCAGCATCGCCAGCGCGGGCCCCATCACCGGCGCAAACTCGCGGTCGGTGACCACGACCGCCGCTTCGCTGTGGTTCATCTGCCAGGCGATCATCGGCGCGTCCAGGCGCGTGTTCAGCGTGTTGATCACCGCATTCAGCGCAGGGACCGCGTAATGCGCCTCGACCATCTCCGGTGTGTTGGGCAGCATCGTGGTCACCGTCGTGCCGCGGCCCACGCCCAGCGCGCGCAGCGCCGCGGCCAGGCGCGCCGAGCGGTCACGCAGCGCGCGCCAGTCGTAGCGCCGTGCACCGTGGATCACCGCCGGCAGGTCGCCAAACACCTCGGCGCTGCGCTCGACGAAACTCACCGGAGAGAGCGCTGCGTAATTCGCGCGGTTCTCCTCCAGGTACTGGTCGTAAATGTTGCTCACATCAGTCTCCTGCCTCCGCCAAGGCCTGATCGCTCGCTGTGGCGAGCGTCTCATCGATATCTCACAGGAAATTGTCGATGTGCTCTAGCCCGACCGACATCCGGATCATGTCGGGCAGCACGCCGGCGGCGCGCTGCTGCGCCTCGTCGAACCGGCGGTGCGTCATCGACGCCGGATGGATGCTCAGCATGAGAAGGCTGACCGCCACGGTGGGCCTGCCGTGTTGCTGGAACCCCGGCCGGATCGGCCAGCATCGCGGCCGCGTCGAGCCCGAGGGGACTCCCACAGCGCGGCGTCCAACGCGTTGGTGCTGGACCAACCTATCGCGATTTGGCGTGCACCAACCGTGCATCAACACGCCATCACTCCCACGCCGGGCCCCTAGGCCGACCTACATCAGCGTACCGTTCCCACTGCCGCTTCCAGTTCGGCCAGGCACTGCTCGGTGAGCCCTGTCACCGCCTCGATGTCGGGCATCACGTCGCGGCCCGCCAGATAACCGAAACTAATGCGATCGGCGTACGAGCACACCGTCACGTTGAGCGCCGTGCCGTCGGAGACCGTCGACACCGGATAGATCTCCTCGACATGCGCTCCGTTCCAATACATTTCGGTCCGTGGTCCCGGAACATTCGAGATCGACAGGTTGTATCCGGTGCGCACCTTCGGCACAAAGGCACCATCGGTAACAACAGCGTTGGGGCGATGCTCGGCGCGAGCAGCAACAAGGATGCCCCCGACCCACGGCGGGCCACCTGATGCTTTCCTTCGGCCATCGAGCGGTGGATCAGATCCAGCCGTTCGGCGGGGTCTTCCAGGACGGTGCCCAGCGGGCACAGCCAGGCACCGAACATGTTGCCGTGCCCGTCATCCGGCCCGTGCTCCCGGCCACGCACCGTGATCGGGCAGGTGGCCACCAGCGATTGTTCGGGCAGCTCGCCATGATCGAGAAGCCAGCCGCGCAACACCCCGCCGATCACCGCGACCAAACATGCGGAGGTCCATCAGAACTTATCTCGCAGACGCAGGCATGGACTGGAGTGCACGAGCTGTGGCTCCGCAAGCAGCGATTCGATGCCCCCGGGGTTGCAAGCTGGCCTACGACGCCGCCTTCGACGCGATGCTGGCCACCCTGGACCGCCGGGATCGGCTCGATCAGGCGATCACCGCGATGGCCGCCGATTCGCCGTTCACCCCGGTGGTGTGTCGGTTGGGCTGCGTGCGCGGGATTT
>DASWBF010000045.1:0-3691 GCA_036390735.1 Mycobacterium sp.
CGCGGTTTGGCGACACCTCAGTGTTGGACCTGGAAGTCGTTGGGGCCTGGCGCTGTTCCTCTCTGCGACTGGCGATCCCGATGTCGAGTTTCGTGAGTAATGTCGGGGGGTACGCCCCATCCGTCGATTTGACGGCTCCGGCCACGATCTAGAGGATCCACTGATGCGCGACGGCTTGACCACCCGGTCCCCGGTTGCCGACCGTGCGGAACCTTCGCGTGCGTCGACCCGAGGCGGGCCCGGGCCGGCGGGGGGACGGCGCCCATCCTCCGTCGCCCCACCGAGGACGTCCCGGACAGACGCGCGATCGGCTGGCGGTGTTGCATCCACCACGGTGCTGCCGCGCCCGCGACCACTGCGGTGTGGGCTGGAATTCGAAGACGGATCTTTTTTCGTCGTTCGCGGCCACGGGCTGATCGGACGCGACCCGACGGCTCCTGCCGGCGAAAAGCCGGCGCATATGGTGACGCTGGCCGATTCCACTTGCTCGATATCGCGGACGCATCTTGAGTTCTGGATTGGCAACAGCGGACTGTGGATCCGAGACCGCCACTCCACCAACGGATCTGAGGTCGAGGTCTACGGACGGCGAACCCGGATAAAGCCGGGAATGGCCGTGTCGGTGCCACCAACGTCGACGATTCACGTTGGCGGGCAGCGCATCCGGGTGCGGGCGGTCAACAGTCGCGCCGTCATCGATGCGGTGACCGTCGAATGGGGTGCGGCCACTCGCGTCGGCGCGAGGCGCGCGCACAACCAGGATACTTTCGGCGCGCGTCCGCCGGTATTCGTTGTGGCCGACGGGATCGGCGGCCACTGCGCTGGTGACCTGGCGAGTCGCGAAGCGGTGCAGTCACTTTTAGCCGTCGCGGACCGCGCCGAGGTAACCGACGAGATGCTCGACAACGCTCTGGCCGACGCGCGGGCGCGCATCAACCGGATCCCGGTCAGCGACGGGAAGCGACCACCGGGTACCACGATCAGTGGTGTGATCGTCACGTACTGCAACGGCGTACCGTGCTGGATGGTGGTCAACCTCGGCGACTCTCGCACCTACCGGTTGGATGCGAAAGGACTGCGCCAACTGAGCGTCGACCATTCCGTGGGTCAAAAGCTGATCGAGGCGGGAGTGGCTCAAGCCGGGCCACAACAGTTGCCGGTTGGAAACATCTTGACCCGGGCTGTGGTTGGCGGCCGCGAGCATTCGCCTGATGTGTGGCGACTACCGATGCACGCCGGCGACCGGATCCTGGTGTGCTCGGATGGCCTTTCATCGGCTGTGGACGACTCGAGCATCATGCGGGTGCTGCAGACGGTGCGCGATCCGCAAGCCGCCGTGGACGCGTTGATCGACACCGCGATCCGCGCGGGTGGCGGCGACGATGCGACCGCGGTGGTGGTCGACGCCGTCGCGATCAGGCCACGCCACTATTCAGACATGTCGACGCGAGCGGCGCGGCGCGGCGCGCTTGCGCGTGACACCTCGACGACGGGCCGACTGCCGACCGATCGGACCATCTTCACCACCCGGGCCCGCTGGCGCGCGTGATTGTGCCGTCACGGCACGACGGCCCACCGGACCTGTCGGCGAGTTTGGGCACAACACGACATCGCTGTTCCCTGGTTGCGGTTCCTCGCTGCGCGCTGTCGGGTTACTGTTCAGTAATCCCGGCGTCTATGGAAGGTTCTACCATGACCGTTACCCAAGAAGTCACCGAGCAGCAGGCCAGGCAGGTCGCCGAAGACGCACGAGAGGCGCGCTGGCACCAGCCCAGTTTCGGCAAGGAGTTGTTCCTTGGCCGATTGCGGTTGGACCTGGTCCATCCGCACCCCAGCGGCTCGGCGGAGAGTACCGATCGTGGCGAAGCGTTCCTGGCCACGCTGCGCGAGTTCTGCGAGTCGCAGATCGATGCCGCTGTGATCGAGCGTGAGTCGCAGATCCCCGACGCCGTAATCCGGGGTTTGAAGGAGCGCGGTGCCTTCGGCATGAAGATCGGACCCGAGTACGGCGGCGTCGGCCTGTCACAGGTGTACTACAACAAGGCGCTCGCGCTGGTCGGCTCGGTACATCCCTCGCTGGGTGCGTTGCTCTCCGCCCACCAGTCGATCGGGGTTCCCCAACCGATTTCGATGTTCGGCACCGAGGAGCAGAAGCGCACGTGGCTGCCCCGGTGCACGCGAGAGATCAGCGCGTTCCTGCTGACGGAGCCGGACGTCGGCAGCGACCCGGCCCGGCTGCACACCACCGCCATACCGGACGGCGATGACTACGTGCTGAACGGGATCAAGCTGTGGACCACCAATGGCGTGATCGCTGACCTGCTGGTGGTCATGGCCAAAGTGCCCAAGAGCGAGGGGCACCGGGGTGGGATCACCGCGTTCGTGATGGAGGCGGGTGCACCGGGCATTGTGGTAACGAATCGCAACGCGTTCATGGGATTGCGCGGCATCGAAAACGGACTCACTCGACTAACCGACGTGCGGATACCCGCGGCGAACCGGATTGGACGGGAAGGCGACGGGCTCAAGATCGCGCTGTCGACGCTGAATGTAGGTCGGCTGTCGCTGCCCGCGGTGTGCAGTGGCGCGGCGAAATGGTGTCTGAAGATCGCCAGGGAGTGGTCGCGGGAACGGGTGCAGTGGGGCCGCCCGATTGGTGAGCACGAAGCCGTGGCGGGCAAGGTGGCGTTCATCGCAGCCACCGCCTACGGCCTGGAGGCGATGCTCGACTTGGCCAGTGAGCTGGCCGACGCGAAGAGCCACGACATTCGGATCGAGGCGGCGCTGGCCAAGCTGTACGGCTCGGAGATGGCCTGGCTGATCGCCGACGAGTTGGTGCAGATTCGCGGCGGACGGGGCTATGAGACCGCCGAGTCGCTAGCCGCCCGCGGCGAGCGCGGGGTACCGGCCGAGCAGATCTTGCGCGACTTGCGAATCAACCGGGTCTTCGAGGGCTCCTCCGAGATCATGCATCTGCTGCTTGCCCGCGAGGCGGTCGATGCCCACCTGTCGGTCGCCGGCGACATCATCGACCCGGAGGCTGACCTGCGGCAGAAGGCGCAAGCGGCCGCGAAGGCAGGCAAGTTCTACGCCCGCTGGCTGCCCACCTTGGTGACCGGCAAGGGCCAGCTGCCCTCGTCGTTCAGCGAATTCGGAGCTCTGGCCGTGCATCTGCGCTATGTCGAACGGGCCAGCCGACGACTGGCCCGCAGCACCTTCTACGCGATGTCGCGGTGGCAGGGCAGGCTCGAGCACAAGCAGCGGTTCCTGGGCCGGATTGTGGATATTGGGGCGGAGCTGTTCGCGATGACCGCGGCCTGCGTCCGGGCCCAGCGCGACCGGGCGGACGGTAGCACCGTCGAACTCGCCGACGCTTTCTGCCGCCAGGCCCGGATTCGGGCCGACCAGCGGTTCGACGAGCTCTGGAACAACTGCGACGACTCCGACCAAGCGTTGGCTCGACGTGTACTTGACGGTCGCTACACGTGGCTCGAGGAAGGGATCATCGACCCGTCGATCGAGGGGCCGTGGATCGCTCACGACGGCGGCGACGTGACGCACGACGTGCACCGCGTCATCACGTAACAAACCCCCAACGTCTGACTATTAAGAAGTGGGGGGTCGCCCCAGAAGTAGATGGAGCATTCGCTCACACACCGACGGCGGCAAGCGAGCAGTACCCCCATTCGAT
>DASWBF010000046.1:0-5358 GCA_036390735.1 Mycobacterium sp.
GGCGCGCGGGCGCTGGAGTGGATGGTCAGCCATCCCGACAACGTGCGGTCGGGGCTGTTGCTGGCCGTCGGCGCGCGGGCGACCGCCGACCAGGTCGGCACGCAGTGCGCGCAGGTCGCCGCGATCAAGGCCGACCCGAACTGGCAGGGCGGCGACTACTACGGCACCGGGCGCGAACCCGTCGACGGCATGGACGTCGCCCGGCGGTTCGCGCACTTGACCTACCGCGGCGAGGTCGAACTCGACCGGCGGTTCGCCAATCAGCCGCAGGCCTCCGAGAACCCGCTGGCCGGCGGCCGGTATGCGGTGCAGAGCTACCTCGAGCATCAGGGCGCCAAGCTCGTCGACCGGTTCGATCCGGGCAGCTACGTGGTGCTCACCGATGCGCTGTCCAGCTACGACGTCGGCCGCGGCCGGGGCGGGGTGCCCTCGGCACTGCGCCACTGCACGGTGCCGGCGGTGGTCGGCGGCATCACGTCGGACCGGCTGTATCCGCTGCGGCTGCAGGAGGAGCTGGCCGAACTGCTGCCCGGCTGTACCGGCCTGAACGTCGTCGACTCGGTCTACGGCCACGACGGGTTCCTGATCGAGTCCGAGGCCGTCGGCGACTTGATCCGGCAGATGCTGAAGCTCGCGCAGTGACGGCGATGAGCCCCTCGGGCGAAGAGCAGACAGCCGAGCTGGCTCGGTCCCTGTCGTTCGGGGCAGAGGCCGCTGCGTACGAGCGGGGCCGCCCGTCGTATCCGCCGGAGGCGATCGATTGGCTGCTGCCCGGCGGCGCCCGCGACGTGCTGGACCTGGGTGCGGGCACCGGCAAGCTCACCACTCGGCTGGTCGAGCGCGGGCTTTCGGTAATGGCCGTTGATCCGATCCCGGAAATGCTTGAGCTGCTTCGTGATTCGCTGCCCGACACGCCCGCGTTGCTCGGTACGGCCGAGGAGATCCCGCTGCCCGACGACAGTGTCGACGCGGTACTCGTCGCGCAGGCCTGGCACTGGTTCGACCCGACGCGGGCCGTCCCCGAGGTGGCGCGGGTGCTGCGGCCGGGCGGCCGGCTGGGACTGGTGTGGAACACCCGCGACGAGCGCCTCGGGTGGGTGCGCGACCTTGGCCGGATCATCGGCCACGAGGATGACCCGTTCAACAACCGGGTCACATTGCCTGCGCCGTTCGCCGATCCGCAACGGCATCAGTTGGAATGGACGAACTACCTTACGCCGCAAGCACTTATCGATCTCGTGGCGTCGCGCAGCTACTGCATCACGTCGCCGGCGGAGGTGCGTACCCAGACGCTGGACCAGGTGCGCGAGCTGCTGGCGACCCACCCGGCGCTCGCCAACTCGACTGGCCTGGCGTTGCCGTACGTCACGGTGTGCATCCGGGCGACGCTTTCCGCGTAGCAGTTCGCTACAATATGTAGCAGATTGCTTCAAGAGGAGTAGACAATGCCGGAAGCCACCGATCGCGTCACACGCATCGCCACCGATTTGTACGAGAGCGCGACGGCAGAGGGGGCGCGCCAGAGCCGCTCGGCGAAGCAGCAACTCGACCACTGGGCACGCGTGGGGCGCGCAGTTTCGAGCCAGCACACGGCGTCTCGGCGTCGAGTCGAAGCCGCGCTCGCCGGGCGTCTTTCCATGGGAGATCTGACTGTCGAAGAGGGAGTCGTATTCAACGCCGAGATCTCCGCCGCCATCGAGGAAAAGCTGGCACACACCCACTACGGTGACGAACTTGCCGCGCGCGGCATCACGACCGTGGCGCTGAACGAGTCGGGCGACATCGTTGAGTACCAGCCGGACGGCACGACAACCGTTCTGGCGCCGAAGCGCTGAGGGATGATTCGGCTCGACCTTGTGGTCGGACCAAACGGGGCCGGCAAGTCGACGTTCGTCGCACTCACGCTAGCGCCGTTGCTACCGGAGAGCGTATTCGTCAACGCCGACGAGATCGCCCAACGGCGCTGGCCTGACGATCCCGCAGCACGGTCGTATGACGCGGCTCAGATCGCCGCTCAAACCAGGTCCACACTCATCCAGCAAGGCAGGCCGTTCATCGCGGAGACAGTCTTTTCGCACCCGTCGAAGCTCGATCTCATCGACGCAGCACACGCGGCCGGGTATACCGTCGTCCTCCACGTGTTGCTCATCCCGGAGGACCTTGCCGTCGAGCGCGTCAAGCACCGGGTTCGGGCCGGCGGTCATGACGTTCCGGAGCGCAAAATTCGCGAGCGGCATCGCCGCCTATGGCACCTCGTGGCCGACGCCATCACCAAGTCCGATATCGCGACGGTGTACGACAACAGCCGGCTTGACGGACCACGCATTGTCGCTCAGATCAGCGGAGGTGAACTCGTCGGCGCGTTCACTTGGCCAGCCTGGACACCGGCAGTGCTTCGGTCGCGCTGGCCGAACTAGCACTAGCGCGTGCCGAGTGGGTCGATGGTCCACGCCACGTAGATCACGGTCGCACACACCACCGCCATCGTCGTGAAGTCCGTCATCCGGCGGCGGACGACGAGTAGCCCAGCGCGCTTGTCGGACAGCACGAGCCGCAGCACCGCGGCCAATCCGACACCGATGCCGATCAGCAGCGACCCGCGGCGCCAGAAGTCGCCGACCACGAGGCCGAACGCGGTGACGAACGTCAGGAACACCAGCAGGATCGGCCACTGGGCTCTGATCAGCCGGCGGGCGGCATCGCGGACCGTCATACGCTGCTGTCTGCTCTTCGCGCGAGCGCTCATCGCTTTTCCGCGCGCTCAACGACATTCGTCAACAGGAACGCCCGCGTCAACGGGCCGACGCCGCCGGGGTTCGGCGACACGTGCCCCGCGACCTCCCATACGTCGGGATGGACGTCGCCGACGAGCTTGCCGTCCACCCTGCTCACCCCGACGTCGACGACAGCGGCGCCCGGCTTGACCATGTCGGCCGTCACCATGTGTGGCACGCCGACGGCCGCGACCACGATGTCGGCCTGCTTGGTCAGCGCGGGCAGGTCGCGAGTTGCGGTGTGGCACAACGTGACTGTGGCGTTTTCCGAACGGCGAGTCAGCAGCAGCCCGAGGGGCCGGCCCACGGTGACGCCGCGACCGATCACGACGACATGGGCGCCGGCGATCTCGACCTCGTAGCGGCGCAGCAGATGCACGATGCCGCGCGGCGTGCACGGCAGCGGCGCCGCCTTGCCCAGCACCAGCCGCCCGAGGTTCATCGGGTGCAGGCCGTCGGCGTCCTTGTCCGGGTCGATGCGCTCCAGCGCGGCGTTCTCGTCCAACTGACCAGGCAGCGGCAACTGGACGATGTAGCCGGTGCACTCGGGGTTCTCGTTGAGTTCGTCGATCGTCTCGTCGAGCTTGGCCTGGCTGATGTCGGCGGGCAGGTCGCGCCGGATCGACGTGATGCCGACCTTGGCACAGTCGGCGTGCTTGCCGCGCACGTAGGCCTGCGACCCAGGGTCGTCGCCGACGAGAATCGTGCCCAGCCCGGGGGTGCGCCCCGCTGCGGCCAGCGCCTGCACGCGCTTCGTCAGGTCGGCGAAGATCTCGTCGCGGGTGGCCTTGCCGTCGAGCATTGTCGCCGTCACGACGCCAGTCTGACATGCATGTGGCAGGCTCCGGTCTATGGCTCACGACGTGTTTGCCCGGCCATGAATCAGGCGCTGACGCATGGGCTGCCGGCCGTGGTCGTGGCCGCCGCGCTGTACGGGTGCGCACCGGTGCTGCAGGCGGCATCGGTTCGACGCGCCGCGCCCGCCGTCGGGCTGGGCCTGCGGCTACTCCCCAGGCTCGCGGTGCAACCGCTGTGGCTGCTCGGAACAGCGTGTGGGATAGCGGCTTTCGCGGCCGAAGCATACGCATTCTCAGTGGCGCCCGCGGCCCTCGTCGCTCCGTTGGTCACCCTCGATATGGTCTTTCTCGTCCTGTTGGCCAGGCACGGGCTCAGTGAGCGTCTGGGCATCGCCGGAGCACTTGGAATCCTTGCGATGGTGCTCGGCACCGCATTGATCGCGTTCGCATTCAGCGGTGACGCAGAGCTGGGGGCGCCAGCCTCGCACGCACAGCTGCTCGCGTTCCTCGTCGGGGGCACCGCGGCGGCTGGCGCCGCCGCGGTCGTCGGGGACCGCGGGAGCCGCACCGGGCGATCGTGGTTGGCGGCCATCGGGTTCGGGGTCGCCTCCGGCGTCGCTTCCGGGATCGCGACCCTGACCACCCGCCAGATCGGTCTCACATTCGACGTGCACGACCCCTGGCCCGTCCTGGCCACGCCGACGCCATACGCGCTTCTGGTGGCTTCAATCCTCGCTCTTGCCTTGCTGCAGCGTGGTTTACAGTCCGGGCCGTCGGTCCTCACCTTCCCGGTTATGAGCTTCATGTCCGCGTTCGTCCCCGTGATGATCGGTATCACGGTGCTCGACGACCAGGTACCCACCAGTGGGCCGGGCGTTGGATTCGTCTTCGCATTGCTGGCGGTCGCTCTCGGGGTGGCGTTGCTCGCCCGCGACCGCGCCGCAGCCGAGCACACCATGGAAAGGACTGACCTACGCGTGGGGGAAACGGCGTAACGCGAGTTGCCCGTTTGCGCTCGGAAACACCTGCCCGAACCGCTCTCTCATCAGGTCACCGACTCGCCCGGCCACGGCATCCAGAGACACCAGCCGCTCGTGCCGGCCCGCGCGCTCCCGCGCGAACGGGACCACTGCGTAAGCCGCGATTTCTCCCTTGGTCGCGGCATCGGCGCTGATGTCGACGGCAAGGATCCCGCCAAGCCGCAGCGGCCACCTCACTCGCGGCAGCGCGGTCCCCAGGAAGTCGCCGACCCCGAAGGCAACGAGCGCATCGCGGATCCGCTCGACCGGCTGCAGCACATGGGCGTGATGCCCGACGATCAGTCCGGCCCCGCTCTCGGCGAGGTCGTGCGCGAGCGCGCGCGTGGCGGGGCGGGGAGAGTGCCGGAACTCGTAATCCCAATGCGCGACAACGCAAAGCAGGTCGGCGCGCGAGTGATGCAACGGCGCCGCGTCGTCGTCGAGCAGGTCCTCGAGGTCGGTCACACGTCCGGCAAAGGCTGCCTTGCTCGCGTTGCGCCATTGGGTGAAGGCAGCGAAGCCGACTGTGAGGCCGTCGAGTTCGATAGTTCGCACGAGCCCGTCGTCGCTGCCGCCGATCGTCGCGATGCCGAGACGCGAAAGGTGCTCTCTGGTTTCGGCGTAACCGTTCACCCCTGGTCGAGCATGTGGTTGTTCGCCAGCGACAGCACCAACCGCTGCGGCTCGATGCCGGCAGCCTCCAGTGCCGAAGCAACGAAGCGAGGCGACATGGTGTGGCGTGTGCCGAGCAGTCGCCGGCCCCGCTCG
>DASWBF010000047.1:0-2066 GCA_036390735.1 Mycobacterium sp.
CCGTCACCACCACGACCTTGCCGTCGAGCAGCCCCCGCCCAGCCGGCCCCGGGCTCACCGGCGCCCCTGCCGGGGCAGGCCGAGCACCCGCTCGGCGATGATGTTGCGCTGGATTTCGTTCGAACCGCCGTAGATCGTATCCGCGCGCGAGAACAGGAACAGCCGCTGCCACTCGTCGAAATCGCCATCTTTCAAGGCCATACCGGCTTTGCCGAGAACGTCCATCGCCAGCTCGCCGAGATCGCGATGCCAGTTGGCCCACAACAGCTTCGACACGTTGTCCTGGCCTTTGTAGATGTCGCCGGCCATGCGGCTCCGGCGTCTCTCGACATCCATCGTGGCCAGCGCATACGACCTCATCGCCCGCAAGCCGACCCACGCCCGGGCCAACCGCTCGCGGATCAGCGGGTCGTCGGCCGCACCGTTGCGTTGCGCCAACTCTGCGATGCCGGAAAGCTCTCGCGAATAGACGATTTGCTGCCCGAGCGTCGACACGCCGCGCTCGAACGTCAGCGTGCCCATCGCGACGCGCCAGCCGTCACCCGGCTCGCCGACCACCAGATCCGCGTCGGTGCGAGCGTCGTCGAAGAACACCTCGTTGAATTCCGAGTCGCCGGTGAGTTGCACGATCGGACGAACCTCAACCCCCGCCTGGTCCAGCGGCACAAGCAGATACGACACCCCGGCATGACGCTTGGAGCCCCTCTCCGTGCGGGCCACCACGAAGCACCACTGCGCGTGCTGCGCCAGCGAGGTCCACACCTTCTGCCCGTTGATCACCCATTGGTCGCCGTCGAGCTCGGCCGTCGTGGAGACGTTCGCCAGGTCACTGCCGGCACCCGGCTCCGAGTAGCCCTGGCACCACAGCTCGGTGACGTCGAGGATTTTCGGCAGGAACCGCTGCTGCTGCTCAGGCGTCCCGTACGCGATCAGGGTCGGGCCCAGCAGCTCCTCACCGAAGTGGTTGACCTTGGCCGGCGCGTCGGCGAGCGCGTACTCCTCGTAGAACGCGACGCGGTGCGCCACCGAGAGGCCGCGCCCGCCGTGCTGCTCGGGCCAGCCGAGGCAGGTCAGCCCGGCGGCGGCCAGCTGCTGGTTCCACGCGCGCCGCTCCTCGAACGCCTCGTGCTCGCGGCCCGGGCCGCCCAGCCCTTTGAGCTCGGCGAACTCGCCGACCAGGTGCTCGGCCAGCCAGGCGCGTACCTCGGCCCGGAACTCCTGGACCTCTTCCACCCCTGTAGGCTAACCTACCAAGCACTTGCTTTGTTAGAGGAGCAGTCGATGACGACCGATCGCACCGTTCCGGCGGTGCTGGAGCGGATCGCGCGCCAATTACCCGACCACGACGCGCTGGTTGCGCCGGATCGCCGGTTCACGTTCGCCCAGCTGCGCGACGAGGTGCGCCGCGCCGCCGGCGCGATGATCGCGATTGGCGTCGCGCCGGGTGACCGGGTCGCGATCTGGTCGCCGAACACCTGGCACTGGGTGGTGGCGTGCCTGGCCGTGCACCATGCCGGCGCCGTGATGGTGCCGCTCAACACCCGCTACACCGCTGAGGAAGCCACCGACATCCTGGCCCGCACCGGTGCTCCCCTGCTGATTGCGATGGGTCCATTCCTGGGTGCCGATCGCGTCAAGGCCCTGCCCCTCGCGAAGCTGGCCGCGCTTCGCCACGTCGTACGCATCCCCGTTGAGGGGCCGGTATCGGCGATCGAACTGGCACCCGCGCGGGTCATGGACTGGGACACGTTCGTCTCCGCCGCGGACGACGCGGACCTAGGAGCCGTCGACACCCGTGCAGCCGCGGTGAGCGCCGACGACGTCAGCGACATCTTGTTCACGTCCGGCACCACCGGACGCAGCAAAGGTGTGTTGTGCGCGCACCGGCAGTCGCTGTCGGCGTCGGCGGCGTGGGCGGCCTGCGGGAAGATCAGCAGCGACGACCGCTATCTGTGCATCAACCCGTTCTTCCACAACTTCGGCTACAAGGCCGGCATCCTGGCCCTGCCTGCAGACCGGCGCCACGCTGATCCCGCAACTGACCTTCGACTCCGAGCAGGCGTTGG
>DASWBF010000048.1:0-7041 GCA_036390735.1 Mycobacterium sp.
TGAAGCGCACCGCGTTGGCGCTGAATCACCTTGTCAGCACGAAATTTCGGTCGGACGCGTTGCAGATCATCGCATTCGGCCGATACGCGCGCACGATGAGCGCCGCCGAGCTGACCGGGCTCGAGGGCGTCTACGAGCAGGGCACAAACCTGCATCACGCGCTGGCTCTGGCCGCACGGCATCTGCGCCGGCATCCGAGCGCGCAGCCGGTCGTGCTGGTGGTCACCGACGGCGAGCCGACCGCGCACCTGGAGGGCGGCTTCGGCCGCGCTGACGAGCCGGCGCAGGTCTTCTTTGACTACCCGCCGCATCCGCGGACGATCGCGCACACGGTGAAGGGCTTTGACGAAGTTGCCAACCTCGGCGCGCAGGTGACGATCTTCCGGCTGGGCAACGACCCCGGCCTGGCGCGGTTCATCGACCAGGTGGCGCGGCGGGTGCAGGGCCGCGTCGTCGTGCCCGACCTCGACGGGCTGGGCGCGGCGGTGGTCAGCGACTACCTGCGCTCACGCCGCCGCTAACCCTCTTTTCCTTTTCCGCGAGCGTGCATGTTTGTAGCCCTACGCCGCAGAATGGGGTACAAACGCATGCTCGCCGGCGTGGTCGACGATTACGACGCCGACGTCTGGATTGCTATCCACGCCATGCCCATTCACTATCGGAAGAACATCGAGTCATGACACGCAAGATCGACCCCAAGAAGATCCGCTTCGACGAGGACACCATCGTCGAGGACGTGGACCTCAACGCAACGGAGATCTACGTCGAAGGCGAGCGCCTGACCGACGAGCGTGCCGAGCAAATGGCCGACGAAGTCTTGGCACTGGCCCGCGCGAAAAACCTTCGCCCGGGCGGCAAGTCACTATCCGGCGGAAGCAGGCATTCGCCGGTGGTACAAGTGCGGGTCTCCGAAACGACTAGGTCCAAGCTGCAAGCGATCGCCCGCGACCGCAAGATGAGTTTGTCGAAACTGTCCCGTCAGGTCCTAGACGACTTCGTCGACCGCAACAGCTAGAGAGTGCGCCCGCTACCCTCGCGAACGGTGATGGCGGGAGGAGCGCGCAGAACGCGTCAGTGCTTGCGCTGCTTGCGCCTGACCCCGACGCTGCCCCACAGCGAGAAGCCCTTGACGACGACGTGCGGCGCGCCGGGCATCCCGTTGCCCGCCGCGCTGTGGTCGAAGGCGCCCATCACACCGCGGCCTTGAATCTCGACGTTGACCTCCGGCGGCACCACGATGGTCTGGCCGCCCATGATCGAGTACGACTTGATCTCGACGTCGGGACACGTGAAGTCCGCGTACCGCAGGTCGACGACGCCGCCGCCCCACAGCGCGAACGTCGTCAGCCGTCTCGGCACGTTCCACCGGCCTCGGCGCTCGAAGCCGCTCATGATCGCCAGCAGAGTCGTCGACGGCGCCGGACGGCAGGCACCGCCGTGGCGTCGCGGCCGCATCGACGCGCCCGGCAAATCGGAGCTGAGCCGGTCCAGCTCCCTGTAGGTCCTCGCAGAGTAGACCTTCGCTAATCGGTCCTCGTACTCGTCCATCCCGAGCCGGCCCTGGGCAGCGGCGTCGGTCAGCAACTGCGCGACCTGGATGCGGTCGGTGTCGTCGGCGTCCAACTCCGCTTTTCGGCGAGGCAGATTGCTGGTCATCAATGTCGAGCGTACGGCGTTGCCGTGGCGCTGCCCAGAAACCCGTCAAGAACGGCGAAGGTAGTCCTCGAACCGCACGGTGCCGACCGGGGTCTGCGGCGCCAGGTGCGCACCCGCACGGTAGCTCGCGGCGATTGTGCCGGGCACCGGCACCGCCACCACCGGCCGCCGGCTGCCGCGCCACCGCAGGTAAGCCCGCCCGAGGTCAGCGTGGCTTCGGACCTCAGGTCCGCCGATGTCAGGGACTCGTTCGGCAGCCTGCTCGTCCCCGAGTTCGACTAGGCGGGCGGCCACGTCGCGGGTGTCGATCGGCTGGAAGTCCACTCCGCGCAGCGCGAACAGCACCGGTGAGAGCCGCTGCGCCGAGAAGATCGCGGCGATCAGATCGTGGAACTGCGTGGCCCGCAGCACGGTGTGGCCGACGTGCGAGGCGGCCAGCACCTGCTCGACGCGCAACTTGGTTTTGTAGTACGGCAGCGGGATGCGGTCCACTCCGACGATCGAGATGTACACCAGGTGGCCGACACCTGCCCGCTGCGCCGCCCCGAGCAAATTCTGCGTCGACGTGACGTCCTTGCCGCCGGTCGGCTGCGTCGCACAATGCAGCACGACGTCGACGCCGTCGACGGCCTCAGCCACGCCGTCGCCGGTGAGCAAGTCGCAGCGGTGCCAGCGCACGTCGCTGTCGGGATGGTCGTGGCGGCTCAGCGCGCGAACCCGGTGCCCCGCCGCGACCGCGAGCGGCAGCACCTCACGCCCCAAAGTTCCGGTGGCCCCGGTCACCAGCACGGTGCGCGTCACGGCCTGAGCCTAGGTGGGCGTCAGCTCAGGTGCGCCGACAACAACCATGCCCGCATCGACTTGCGGCCGCCCGGTTCGTCTCTCAGCTCGACCTCGCCCATGGCCGTGAAGTCGTCGGGCACGTTCGCGTGGATGCGGGCGGGCTTGATCTCGTCGATAGTCCAGTACTTCGACACCACGTCACGAAGCTCGTCGGCGGTGACGGGATTGGCGGGGCCCTCCGGCATGCCTGCCCGGTCGAAGACGAGCACGAAGTACGACGCACCCGGCGCCGCGGCGCGGACGATCGAGCGCTGGTAGCCGTTGCGCAGCTCGACCGGAATCGAGTGGAACAGCGTGCTGTCGACGATCGTGCCGAACCTGCCGTCGTACGCGTCGAACGAGCTGATGTCGGCGATCTCGAAGGTCGCGTTGGTGAGTCCGCGCTTGGCGGCCTCGGCCCGGGCCAACTCGATGGCGGTCGGCGAAAGGTCCAGTCCGACCGTGGTGTAGCCCAACTCCGCCAGCCGCAGCGACACCGCGGCCTCCCCGCAGCCGACGTCGAGCACGTCGCCGTGAAACTTGCCCTGGTCGATCACCGCGGCGAGCTCAGGTTGCGGTTCGCCGATGCTCCGGGGGTGCTCGCCAACCTCACCCGCGCGGAGCAACGCGAGCTTCGACGGCTTCTCGACGCGGCAGGCGCGAGCGTCGCCTAGCCACATACGGCACTTCAGCACCGCCAATGTCCAATGATCCCAACTGATAAAGCGATATCGCATGCGATATCGCTTTCGTGACCGTTGTTGGTAGAGGTGTGGCGGTGCTGGTGTGGCTGGTGCGGCCAGCGTTGCTAATCCGGTTGCTTCTAGTCGGCCACCCAGCTCGGCGGCCGTTTCTGCAGGAACGCGAGCATGCCCTCGCGCGCCTCGTCGGAGGCGAACAGTCGGGCCGACTGCGCGCTCAGTTCCTGCGCTCGCTGGTCGAAGCCGTCCAGGATCGCGGCCGTCGTCAGCGCCTTGGATTCGCGCAGCCCCTGCGGCGAGCCCTTGCCGAGTTCGGCGGTGATCCGCGCGACGGCCGCGGCCACGTCGTCGGCGGCGATCGTCACCAGCCCGATCCGTTCCGCCTCCTCGGCGCCGAACTTCTCGCCGGTCATGAAATAGCGGCCGACCGACCGGGGAGTCATCTTCGGCAACAGCGTCAGCGAGATGATCGCCGGTGCGACGCCGATGCGCGCCTCGGTGAGCGCGAAGGTGCTGTTGCGGCCCGCGACGACGATGTCGCAGGCGCCGACGAGCCCGAAACCGCCGGCGCGCACGTGCCCGTCGATGGCGCCGACGACCGGCAGCGGCAGTTCGAGGATGGCCCGCAGCAGTTCGGTCATCTGGCGGGTGCGATCCTTCGAGTCGCCGCTCGCCTCCGACAGGTCGGCGCCCGCGCAGAACGTGCCACCGGTGTGGCCGAGCACCACCGCCCGCACCTTCATGTCGGCGGCCGCGTCCCGCAGCCCTTGATGCAACTCCTCGACGAGCGTCGACGACAGTGCGTTGCGGTTGTGCGGCGAGTTCAGCGTGACCCGCGCCGTCGACCCTTCGACCGCGTAGTCGACGTACATCAGTAGGAGCGCGGCAGACCGAGCGAGGTCTGGGCGACGAAGTTCAGCACCATCTCGCGGCTCACCGGCGCGATACGGGCCAGCCGCGACGCGGTGATCGCCGCCGCGATGCCGTACTCCTTCGTCAAACCGTTGCCGCCCAGGCACTGAACGGCCTGATCGACCGCGCGGGTCGACGCTTCACCGGCCGCGTACTTGGCGATGTTCGCCGCCTCCGCGGCGCCGACGTCGTCGCCGCTGTCGTACAGCGTGGCGGCCTTCTGCATCATCAGCCTGGCCAGCTCGACTTCGATGTAGTTCTGCGCCAACGGATGTGACAGGCCCTGGTGCGCACCGATCGGCACCTTCCACACCTGCCGGGTCTTGACGTAGTCGACGGCCTTGCCAATGGCGAAGCGGCCCAGGCCCACTGAGCTCGCCGCCCCCATGATGCGCTCAGGGTTCAACCCAGCGAACAGCTGCGCGATCGCGGCGTCCTCCGAGCCGACCAGAGCGTCCGCGGGCAGCCGGACGTTGTCAATGAACACCTGGAACTGGCGCTCCGGGCTGATCAACTCCATCTCGATCGGCGTGTAGGTGAAGCCGGGAGTGTCGGTGGGCACGACGAACAGCGCGGGCTTCAGCTTTCCGGTCTTGGCCTCCTCGGTGCGGCCGACCACCAGAACCGCCTGCGACTGGTCGACCCCGGAGATGTACACCTTCTGGCCGTTGAGGATCCAGTCGCTGCCGTCTTTGCGGGCCGTCGTGGAGATGCGGTGGCTGTTCGACCCGGCGTCGGCCTCGGTGATCGCGAATGCCATCGTGATCGACCCGTCAGCGATGCCCGGCAGCCAGCGCTGCTTCTGCTCGTCGGTGCCGAACTTGCTGATGATCGTGCCGTTGATCGCCGGCGACACCACCATCAGCAGCAGCGCGCAGCCTTGCGCGGCCATCTCCTCCATCACCAGCGACAGCTCGTACATGCCGGCGCCGCCGCCGCCGTACTCCTCGGGCAGGTTCACCCCGAGGAAGCCGAGTTTGCCTGCCTCGCTCCATAATTCGTCGGTGTGCTGGCCGCTGCGGGCCTTTTCGAGGTAGTAGTCCTGGCCGTAGTTGGCGGCCCACGCTGCCACCGACTTGCGCAGCGCCTGGCGTTCCTCGTTCTCGATGAAGCCGTTGTCGGTCATGATTCCTCCTTGCTTTCGACGCGGGCGAGGACGGCGCCCAGTTCGACTTGTTGGCCTACTTCGACGGAAAGTTCGGCTACTACACCGTCTTTGGGCGACATCACGGCGTGCTCCATCTTCATCGCCTCCATCCAGACGATCGGCTGACCGGCGGTGACGGTGTCGCCCACCGCGGCGCCGAGCCGGGTGACCGCGCCGGGCATCGGCGCGACGAGCGAGCCGGGCTGCAACGCCGAGCCCGGTTCCGGGAAGCGCGGCACGACCGCCAATTGCACGGGGCCGCTGGGTGAGTCGACGAACACGCTGTCGTCGTAGCGCGCGACGTCGAACGGCCGGTCGACACCGTCGACGCGCAGCACCACCTGGTCAGGCGTCGCCGACACGAGCCGTACGTCGGTGTCGGGCACTCGGAGCGCTCCGCGTTCGATCCGGTACCGCACCTCGTACTCGTCGCCGTCGACGTCTGCGTAGCGCTTGACCTGAAAGCCCGATGCCAGGTTGCGCCAGCCCGACGGCACGCTACCCAAAACCGTCGCGGTGGCGCGGTTGTGGGCGGCGTCGGCGAGTGCCGCCGCCAGCGCGGACCAGGGCACGGCATCGGCGTCGGCCAACGGTTTGGACAGCGACGCGAGGTCGTGGGTGTCGAAGAACGCCGTGTCGGTGTCGCCGGCGACGAACGCCGGGTGCCGCAGCACGTTGACCAGCAGATCGCGGTTCGTGCGCACCCCGTGCACGCGGGCACGCGAGAGTGCGTCGGCGAGCAGCGCGGCCGCCTGAGTACGAGTCGGGGCGTAGGAGATGACCTTGGCCAGCATCGGGTCGTAGTGGGCGGACACCACCGATCCGTCGACGACGCCGGAGTCCAGCCGGACACCGGTGCGGGTCAGCGGGACGAACGCGGCCTGCGCGGTAGGGATCTCGAATCTGCGCAGCGTGCCCGCTTGCGGCTGCCACCCGCGCGCCGGGTCCTCCGCGTACAGCCGCGCCTCGATCGAATAGCCGTGAGCGACAGGCGGTTCCGGGTCCAGACGGATGCCGTCGGCGACCTGCAGCTGCAGTCCGACGAGATCGAGACCGGTGACGCATTCGGTGACCGGGTGCTCGACCTGCAGCCGAGTGTTCATCTCCAGGAAGTAGAACGATCCGTCGTCGTCGGCGAGGAACTCCACGGTGCCCGCGCCGGCGTAGCCGATCGCCGCCGCCGCCTGACGGGCGGCGTCGAGCAGTTTGTCGCGCATACCGGGGATGCGTTCGACGAGCGGCGACGGCGCCTCCTCGATCACCTTCTGGTGGCGCCGCTGGATCGAGCACTCGCGTTCGCCGACCGCCCAGACGTTGCCGTGCTCGTCGGCGAGCACCTGCACCTCGATGTGACGGCCGCGCGGCAGGTAACGCTCGCAGAACACGGTGTCGTCGCCGAACGCGGATGCCGCTTCGCGCTGCGCGGCGGCGACTTCGGGTGGCAGCTTGGATAATTCGGCGACGACGCGCATTCCGCGGCCACCGCCGCCCGCGGACGCCTTGACGAGCACCGGCAGCTGCGACTCGGTGACGCTGGCGGGGTCGAGCTCGTCGAGCACCGGCACGCCCGCCGCGGCCATCATCTTCTTGGCTTCGATCTTGCTGCCCATCGCCGCCACCGCGGGCACCGGCGGGCCGATCCAGGTCAACCCCGCGTCTTGCACGGCGGCTGCGAATTCGGCATTCTCCGAAAGGAATCCGTAACCCGGGTGGATGGCGTCGGCGCCGGCGGCCTTCGCCGCGTCGATCAGAGCGGCACCGTTGAGGTACCCGTTGGGGCCGGGCAGCGGCACGCGCGCGTCG
>DASWBF010000049.1:0-2108 GCA_036390735.1 Mycobacterium sp.
CGGTGCCGTCGCGACTGGTCACGAACCGAAGGCCGCCATCCCCCTGTGTATAGACGCAGTAGATCGTGCCGTCCAACACGCCAA
The DNA here is from genome assembly GCA_036390735.1 of Mycobacterium sp. Lineage (GTDB taxonomy): Bacteria > Actinomycetota > Actinomycetes > Mycobacteriales > Mycobacteriaceae > Mycobacterium. The sequence goes on from DASWBF010000049.1 coordinate 85, forward strand.
GGCCCGGGTCCACCAAAGACGCAGATGGGCGGTCGGGGGGGCCGACAGGGCTCGGCGGCCACGACCAGGAGATGCCGTCGCTGCTGGGACTGCCGAGCAGGCTCACCAGATGTCCGCTCGACTCCGACGCGTCGATTAGGACGAGGAGCAGCTGACCGTTGACCGTTGTCAACGCTGGGCTGCTCAGCGTCTTACTAAATCGAGCATAAGTAAGGCGACACGCCGGGCGTGATGCTCGAGTTCGCTGAGCGTCTCGTGTTGGCTAACTGCAGTGCGGGACAACGACGGTCGCAAGCTCGACCATGCCACGCTCGAGGTGCTGCGGATGCGGGCAGTGGACCGGATCCGGGCCGGCGCGTCGGTTGCGGAGGTGGCCGAGACGCTTGGCCTGCACCGTGGTTCGGTGTACCGATGGTGGTGGCGGTACCTGCAGGGCGGGACCGAGGCGCTGCGGGCCAAGCCGGTGCCTGGGCGGCCGGCCACGTTGACCGACGAGCAGTTGGCACGGCTGCGCGAGATCGTCGCTTACTGCGACCCGCGGCAGCTGCAGTTCGACTTTGGGCTGTGGACCCGCGACATGATCGCGGCTGTCGTGCAGCGCGAGTTCGGGATTCGGCTGCACCCGAGCACCATCGGCCGGATCTTGCGCAGGCTCGGGTTCTCCCCGCAACGCCCGCTGCACCGGGCCTACCAGCAGAACCCCGAGGCGGTGCAGACGTGGAAGACCGAGACCTTCCCCAAGATCCGCAAGCAGGCGAAGAAGGAGAAGGCGGCGATCTACTTCGCCGACGAAGCCGGGGTGCGTTCGGACTACCATTCCGGCACCACCTGGGCCCCGCGCGGCGAGACGCCGATCGTGCGCACCACCGGCGCCCGGCATCGGCTGAACATGCTCTCGGCGGTCACCGCAACCGGCGTGCTGCGGTTCATGATCCGCGAAGGCGGCGTGAACGCGCAGGTGTTCATCGAGTTCTGCAAGCGGCTGCTCGCCGATGCCGACGGTCCTGTCTACCTCGTCGTCGACGGCCACCCTGCCCACCGCGCCAAGGTGACCCGCACGTTCGTGGCCTCCACCGGCGGGCGGCTGAAACTGTTCTTCCTGCCCGGCTACTCGCCCGAGCTCAATCCCGACGAATGGGTTTGGAAGAACATCAAATACGACCGTGTCGGCAAGACCCCGATCACCGACGGCAACCACTTTAAGACCGTCGTGATCAGCGCCCTGCACCGACTCCAAAAGCAGGTCAACAAGATCCGCGGATTCTTCGCCGACCCCAACCTCGCCTACATCACCGCGTGAGTCGCCTTACTAACGCTCGCCTTGGTAATTCGCGGGATGGCCACCCTAGGGCATCACTATGTCGACGACTCGCTGCGGAACACCTTCACCGAGGCGTCGATTGTTACGCGTGTGATCGCGGAGCTCTTCGCGACCCGGTTCGACAAGCAGCTCGTGGCCGGCGTGGCACCCGAGCCCGGCAGCGTCCTCGCTGCGCACGTGTCACGATTGGCGTCGGCCTGCGAGCGACGCAAGCTCGCGGCAGCGCTGCACCACAGTGTCTGCGAGGCCCACTCGCGCGGTAGGCGGATGTCGGCAACAATCCCCGTCGACCGGTCAGCCGTCGCAGCCGCGGTGGGTTTGATCGACCACGTCGTGCTGCGCCTGACCGGTCCGCGTCCGGTGAGCGCGCGCGGTGTCGCGCGGCTGCGCCTGCTGCTGTCCGACCGGCGCCGGGCCGATGTACTGGCCCGGAGGTGGCGACCTGGGCGCCGAACTGCGCGCTGTGCTCGCCCAGCTGTGACGACACCGATCGCACCATTGCTGGTTTAGATGCCTCGCGACGGGGGCAGCGACTGTTGATGCCAGCGGTTATGCGCGCCGACGACACAATGCGCCGCACCGCGTTGGTGGACCACCGCGCCCCCCGCACCGTGGGCACCCCGGAATCGTTGAGCCACACCGTCAGCGCGCGCACCGATTCCCCGGCGATCACCCGCCCCACTAGCTCGCGCACCACCGCGGC
>DASWBF010000050.1:0-3244 GCA_036390735.1 Mycobacterium sp.
ACCCCGCCATCAGCGATCCGCCACCGGAATTCCCCAGCAACACAACAGTTTCCACGCCCTGCACTTGGAGTAGCCAGCGCACGCCGACGCCGATGTCCACCAGCGCGTGGTCGAGCAGGAAGTTGCTCTCGTACCCGCGGAACCGGGTATTCCAGCCGAGGAACCCGATGCCCCGGGTGGCCATATAGTCGGCGAGGTAGTGCTCGGAGAAGTCGATCTGGTAGTGCGTGGCGATCATCGCCACCTTGGGTTTGCGGCCCGCGCCGCGGTGGTAGAGGCCCTGGCACGGATGGCCGCCGGCGCCGCCACGCCGCGCGGTGGGCGACGGCAGGCCGACAAACTCACGGATCACTCCCGGCGGCGGCATGTCACGCTTCCTCCTTGCAGAAGATCGCTCGGTAGAAGATGTTGGCCAGCGTGGTGATGCACGCGTCGTCGTCGACATCGTCCGGGTCGCGTCCCGACAGCTGCACGTAACAGAACTGGTTGAGCATCGACACGATCGCGACCGCGAGCAGATGGGGATCGTCGTCGGGGCAGTACCCCTCGGACTGAGCGCGTTCGATCATGGTGGTGATGAACGAGATGGGGATCGCGCACAGTTCGGCCCAGTATTCGGCGAAGTCGTCGTTGACGATTGCCAGCTGCGACACGCTGATCATCTCGGCCGTCCGGTGGCGGTAGGTATGCCAGTGGGCGGCCGCAGCCTCGCGCGCGCGTTCGCGATTCGACAGCCCGTGCCGGGTCACCGATTTCGCTCGCTCGTTGGCCTCGTCACGGAAGCGCAGCGCCCACTCGCGGACCATCGACTCCTTGGAGTCGTAGTAGTTGTAGAACGACGCCGTCGACCGCCGTGCCTGCTTCGCGATGTCGGAGATCGTGGTCGCCAAAATGCCTTTGCGCGCAATCACCGTGCGGGCGGCCGCATCGATCGCGGCCTGCGTCTGCCGGCCACGAACCGTCGGCAGCGGCTGCTTCGGTTGCGCCACAATCACTCCCTGGTCGGCCATTGAGCTGAATCTGAATCTGATGTTAGATTCAGATTCGGCTGTTGAGAAGGTCCGGAGGGGACGCGTCATGATCAAGCCGCAGAACACCAACACCGAGTTCGCGCTGAGCGGCATCAACCACGTTGCGTTGGTCTGCTCGGACATGGCGCGCACCGTCGACTTCTACAGCAACGTTCTGGGGATGCCGCTGATCAAAGCGCTCGACTTGCCCGGTGGCGTCGGCCAGCACTTCTTCTTCGACGCGGGCAACGGCGACTGCGTCGCGTTCTTCTGGTTCCGCGATGCTCCGGACGCGGTGCCCGGCATCTCGGCGCCGCGTCACATCCCCGGCATCGGCGACATCGTCAGCGCGGTCAGCTCGATGAACCACCTGTCCTTCCACGTGCCCGCCGAGAAGTTCGACGAGTACCGCCAGAAGCTGAAGGCCAAGGGGGTGCGAGTCGGGCCGGTGCTCAACCATGACGAGAGCGAGTCGCAGGTCGCGGCCCAGCTGCACTCCGGCGTCTACGTGCGGTCGTTCTACTTCCACGACCCGGACGGCATCACGCTCGAATTCGCTTGCTGGGTGAAGGAATTCGGCCAGGCTGACGTCAGCACCGAGCCGAAGACGGCCGCTGACCGCCGGGTGCCCGCGCAGGTCAGCCCCGCTGGCGGCTGAGCCGGTCGATGAACCAGGCCAGCTGATCGATCAGTTCGTCCTGGGTCAACGCCACCTGCCCGGTGAGCCACGCGGTGAGCGCCTGCCCCACGCCCCCCACGACGAATTGCGACGTGGCCTTGAGGCGCTCGTCATCCGGCAGCCCCAACGCTTGCTGACCGTGCTGGCCCAGCAGCGCAGCCAGCAGGGCCGCGGACTCGCTCCGTTTGCGCACCACCACCGGGTCGGCCAACTCGGTGCCGAACAGCAGCCGTCCGACGCGCACGTCGCCTGCGATCGAGCGGACGATGCTGGCCATCCCGGCACGCGCCTGCCCGTCCGGGGACGTCGCGGCGACGGCGGCCTGCGTCGTGGTGGCGATGTCGGCGATCACCCAGTCGCACACATCTCCGACGAATTCGTCTCTGTCCGTGAAACTTTCGTAGAAGTAGCGGGCCGAGATGTTCGCTTGCCGGCAGAGGCCCCGTACGGTCAGCGCCTCTGGATTCGATCCGGATCCGAGGATGTCAAGTCCGGCATCCAGCAGCCGTGCCCGTCGCTGGGCCTGGCGGTCCGCTGGCTTGACCCCACGGTATGGGCGGGCGCTCATACCGAATATCTTGACACCCTCGCTGCCCGCCTGGGAACGTTTAGGAAACGTACGTTATCAGATATCTGGACGGGGGCGCCCATGACGACCACCGAGTCCCTTGCGCATGTCGAGCGGCCTGTCTCTACGCCGCCGGCAAGACCGGCGTACCGCCGCCGCCGAGGGACGGACCCCGGAATGCTGGGCATCGGGCTGTTGGCCGGGCCGGCAAATGTGATCATGCAGCTGGCACGTCCTGCCATCGGCTACGGCGTGAAGGACAGCCGGGTGGAAAGCGGACGCGTCGATCGCCATCCGATCAAGCGAGCCCGCACGACTTTCACCTACATCGCGGTCGCGATTAGCGGCACCGAGGATCAGAAGGCGGCGTTTCGGCGGGCGGTCAACCGTGCCCACGCACAGGTCTATTCACTGCCCGACGATCCCGTCGCTTACAACGCCTTCGACCCCGACCTGCAACTTTGGGTAGCGGTGTGCATGTACAAGGGCGTCGTTGATGTGTACCGGCTGTTCGTCGGCGAGATGGACGACGAGACCGCTGACGAGCACTACCGCGAGGCCATGGTGCTGGGCACCATGCTGCAGGTGCCGCCGGAGATGTGGCCCAAGGACCGCGCCGCGTTCGACGAGTACTGGCGGAAGTCTCTCGAACTGGTGCACATCGACGACGCCGTGCGCAACTATCTCTATCCGATCGCGGCCGGCCGAACGGCGATGCCGCTGCCGCGGCTGGTCCGCACGTCGCTGGAAAATATCTCACTGTTGATCACGACCGGCTTTCTGCCGCAACGGTTTCGCGACGAGATGCGGCTGTCCTGGGATGCCCGCCGACAACGCAGGTTCGACAAATTGATGGCGGCGCTGCGGATCGTCAACAACTTGTCGCCCAAGTTCGTCCGCGAGTTCCCGTTCAACGTGCTGCTGATCGATGTGGACTGGCGGATCCGGACGGGACGCCCGCTGGTGTAGGGACGCGGACGCGAAACA
>DASWBF010000051.1:0-10724 GCA_036390735.1 Mycobacterium sp.
GATCGACCTGACGTTCGTGCGGGGTTCGTTGGACGACGACGCGCTGGGCAGGTTGACCGACGAGCTCGTCACTGTGCTGTTGCGAGCCGAACGCGCTCCGGACACCCTGTTCCTGCGCGACAACACGCTGGTGTACCCGCACGCGCTCGAACCGTCCGCGCTGTCGGTGGGCGGCCGCGGCCGCGGTGAGCCTCGATTCCGGGTCGAGCTGACCGTGTTCGAAGGCGCATTGTCGCAAGACCGCAAGGAACGCCTGGTCTCCGACGTGCACGCGGCGGTCTGCAGTGCGGCCGGAATCGATCCGCAGGGCTCGACGGCCTATCATGTGTGGACGCTGATTCACGAGGTTCCCGAAGGCAATTGGGCCGGCGGTGGAAAGATCATCTACCACCAGAATGTCAAAGGGCTGGTGGCCGACGACGAGCCCTGACTAACGTTTGCAGGATGGAAGGCGTAGCCGAACTGGTGCCGGTGCTTCCTGCGCACCGCTTCGACGAGGAAGCTCTCGCGGGCTATCTGCGCGGGCTGCCGGGGTTCGACGGCCACCTGGAGATTTGCCAGTTCCAAGGCGGACAAAGCAACCCGACGTTTCACCTGCGCACCGCCGGCGGCGAATACGTGCTGCGTAAGAAGCCACCGGGCAAGCTACTGCCCCGCGCACACGAAGTAGAGCGGGAGCACCGCGTCATGTCGGCGCTGGCCGACTCCGATGTGCCGGTGCCGCGCATGCGGCTGCTGTGTCAGGACGAATCCGTCATCGGCACCCAGTTTTTCGTCATGGATTATGTACCCGGGCGCATCTTCCACGACCCCGGCCTTCGGGACCTTGCCCCATCTGATCGTGCGGCGATCTACGAAGACCTCGCACGAGTGCTTGCGGCGCTGCACCGGGTGGACTGGCGTGCAGCAGGTCTGGACGGGTTCGGCAAGCCTGACGGTTACATGCAACGCCAGGTGGCGCTGTGGACGAGGCAGTGGCAGGCCGCGCGGGTGGAAGACAACCCGACGATGGACCGGTTGGCACAGTGGCTGCCCGAGCACCTGCCATCCGACGACGAGCCGGCGTGCATCGCACACGGCGACTACCGCCTGGGCAACGTGCTGATCCATCCGACCGAGCCGCGGATAGTTGCCGTGCTGGACTGGGAGCTCGCGACCATCGGGCATCCGCTGGCCGACCTCGGCTACACCTGCCTGACCTACCATCTGCCGGCGCACTTCATCGGCACGAGGGGCGTCGCAGGAGAAGACCTCACCGGCACTGGAATCCCCGACGAGTCCGCATTCGTCGCCAGCTACTGCCGGTATGCCGGCCGAAACGAGCCTGCCTCGCTCGACGTGTTCGTGGTGTTCTCGATGTTCCGTCTCGCATCCATCACCGCCGGGGTGTGGCGTCGCGGGCTCGACGGCAATGCTGCCGATTCCCGGGCTGGCACGTCGGAGTTCCGCGACCGCTACCGGGCGCTGGCGCAGATGGCGTGGACGCTGGCGCAACAACTTTCGGATGCGTGAGCTACGCCGCCTGAATCCCCGTGTACACCAGCACAGCACCAACCAACACCAGCAACACCGCCGTTATCGCGGCCTGCTGATTCTCCATCCATCGCCTGGCGTGCTCGAGTTGGCGATCGACCCGCTCAGCGGCGACCGCGTGAGCCAATACCGGAGCGGCAGCCGTCGAGCCGTCCAGCGCGGTATAGTACGCCACCGCCAACCACACACCCGGTACACCGAGCTCGCCTGTGCCGATCACCAATCCCGCTGCCGCATTCATCGCCAGCACCTTGGGATTCGCCAGAACAAGGACAATCCCGATCGTGGCGGCCGCGGTCGGTGTGATCCGTTTCGTCCTGTCCAGCCACTTCGGTTGGTGAGTCGACCGCTTCCGTTTCACCCAGAGCCAGACGGCCAGGACGATCAGTACGACGCCGAGCACAATGCGTACCCAATCCGTCCAGGGCGGCAGCTGGATGTGGAAGCCATCGAGCAGACGGGGCACCCCCACGAAAATGGCTGTGACACCGGCTAATCCGGCTAGCCAGCCGAGCAGGAACGCGAGCCCTGTGCGGCGCGGATGAGGGGAGTGCAGCACCAGAACGACGGCCGGGATGATCGACAGCGGGGACAGCGCGACCACCAACGCGAGCGGAATGAGCGCGGCCAGCACCGGACCCCAGCTGTCCCACATGGGTAGTTAGCGTACGAACCGTTCCAAATACGGGGCGAATCCGTAACGTCGAGGAAGCCGCGCCCCATGCGGCCGGATGCGGTCGGGGGCCGCGGATAATCTGTGTACATGTCGGAGTTGCCGTCGACGCGGGTGACGGTCGTCAAGTTGCTGTGGTGCTGCCTGCTGGCCGGCGTCATCGCGGCCGGGCTGATGTTCCCGTTCGCCGGCGGGGTCGGGTTGCTGTCCAACCGCGCATCCGACGTCGTCGCCAACGGCTCCGCTCAGCTCATCGAGGGCGACGTTCCGCAGGTGTCGACGATGGTCGACGCGGCGGGCAACCCGATCGCCTGGCTGTACAGCCAGCGCCGGTTCGAAGTACGCACCGACCAGATCGCCGACACAATGAAGCTGGCAATCGTCTCGATCGAGGACAAGCGCTTCATTGCCCACAACGGCGTGGACTGGCAGGGCACACTGACCGGCCTGCACGGCTACCTCTCCGGCGACACCGATACCCGTGGCGGGTCGACGATCGAGCAGCAGTACGTGAAGAACTACCAGCTGCTGGTCACCGCGCAGACCGACGCCGAGCGGCGCGTCGCGGTGGAGACCACGCCGGCGCGCAAGCTGCGCGAGATCCGAATGGCGCTCACGCTGGACAAGACGTTCTCCAAGCCCGAGATCCTCACCCGTTACCTCAACCTGGTGTCGTTCGGCAACGGGGCGTTCGGGGTGCAGGACGCGGCGGAGACCTACTTCGGCATCGACGCCTCCCAGCTCGACTGGCAGCAGGCCGCGCTGTTGGCCGGCCTGGTGCAGTCGACCACCTCCTTGGACCCCTACACCAACCCTGAAGGTGCACTACAACGCCGAAACCTGGTGTTGGACACCATGATCGAGAACTTCCCGGCCCAAGCGGAGGCGCTGCGCGCCGCGAAGGCGGAGCCGTTGGGAATCCTGCCGCAGCCCCAGGCGCTGCCCCGGGGTTGCATCGCGGCCGGAAACCGCGCGTTCTTCTGCGACTACGTGCTGGACTACCTGGCGCGGGCCGGCATCAGTAAGGACCAGGTCGCCCGTGGCGGTTATCTGATCCGCACCACGCTGGACCCGCGGGTGCAGGACTCGGTCAAGCAGGCCATCGACGGCATTGCCAGTCCGACGCTGGACGGCGTCGCCAACGTGATGAGCGTCATCAAACCGGGCAAAGACTCCCACCAGGTGATGGCGATGGCCAGCAACCGGACCTACGGCTTGAACATGGACGCCGGCGAGACGATGCAGCCGCAGCCGTTCTCGTTGGTCGGTGACGGCGCCGGGTCGATCTTCAAGATCTTCACCACCGCCGCCGCGCTGGAGATGGGCATGGGCATCAACGCCCAACTCGAGGTGCCCGGGCGGTTCGAGGCCAAAGGCATGGGCTCGGGCGGCGCGCGCGGATGCCCGAAGGAAACCTGGTGCGTGCAGAACGACGGCGGCTACCGCGGTTCGATGAACGTCACCGAAGCGCTCGCCACGTCACCCAACACCGCCTTCGCCCGGCTCATCCAATTGGTCGGAGTGCCCCGCGCGGTCGACATGGCCGTCAAGCTCGGCCTGCGGTCCTACGCCCAACCTGGCACCGCCCGGGCGTACGACCCGGAAAGCAACGAAAGCCTCGCGGACTTCGTCAAACGGCAGAACCTCGGGTCGTTCACGTTGGGCCCGCTCGAATTGAATCCGGTCGAGCTGTCCAACGTGGCGGCGACGCTGGCGTCGGGCGGCGTGTGGTGCCCGCCGAATCCGATCGCCGAAATCATCGACCGTGGCGGCAACCCGGTACCGATGACCACCGAAAGCTGCGAGCAGGTGGTGCCGGAGGGGCTGGCGAACACGCTCGCGAACGCGATGAGCAAGGACGACCAGGGCAACGGCACCGCCGCTGCGTCGGCCGGATCCGTCGGCTGGGACCTGCCGATGTCCGGCAAGACCGGCACCACCGAGGCGCACCGGTCCTCCGGGTTCGTCGGCTTCACCAACAACTACGCCGGCGCGGTCTACATCTTCGACGACTCGGCCGAGCCCACCGACTTGTGCTCGTTCCCGCTGCGGCAGTGCGGGTCCGGCAACCTGTATGGCGGCAACGAGCCGGCGCGAACGTGGTTCGAGGCGATGAAGCCGATCGCCACCGACTTCGGCGAGGTCAAGCTGCCACCCACCGACCCGCGATACGTCGACGGCGGACCGGGCTCCCGGGTGCCGAGTGTGTCGGGGCTTTCCGTGGAGACCGCCAAGCAGCGGCTCAGAGACGCCGGGTTCGGCGTCGCCGACCAGACCACACCGGTCAACAGCACCGCCTCCTACGGCACTGTCGTTGGCACCGCGCCGAGCGGTCAGACCGTCCCCGGCGCGATCGTCACCGTCAACATCAGCAACGGCATTCCGCCGGCGCCGCCACCACCGCCACCCGGCGCGCCGCCACTACCGTTCGTGGTCGGCTCCACGGTCGTCGAGATCCCCGGGCTGCCACCGATCACGGTGCCGGTGCTCGGGCCGCCGCCGCCACCTCCGCCGCCCCCGGGCTGACGGCCGCGATCGGCAGCAGGTGCTTGGCCGAGGCAGACAGCCGCTGCCGGCCCAACTGCGGCCACGCCTGCACCGCGCAGAACGGGGCGCACTGATCCTGGGTGCTGCGGGTTCCGACGTGCACGCAGCACTGCACCAGCCGCTCCTCGAGCATCGTCGACATGTCCATGAATGGCTTGATCGTGACGCGCACGACGCGCTCGCCGAGCAGCCGGCGCAGCTTGCGGCGACGTCCGGGCAGGGCGGCGGCGGACGCCAGGGTCAGCAGCGTGGGCATGCCCAGGTCGCAGTTCTCGCAGATACTGCGCCACAGGTGACCGACCTGGGGGTGCGACAGCGAGGACTGCTCCGACAACAACCCCAGCAGCGATTCCTGCACGGCCAGCCGCAGCTCGCCGGGCAGCTCGCTGTCGGCAATCCGGTTGGCGACGAGCCCGAGTTTCTCCTTGAGACTGTCGTGCCCGATCAATGACACCAGCGAACGCCACTGCCCGCCATCGTCGCGGATCAGATAGCCCACCGAGCAGCAGTGCGGGTGCGAACACGGCAGCGCGGTCAGGTCGTGCCAGGTGACCAGGTTGTTCGTCTGGCTTCCCAGCCGCTTCAGCACGCCCGTGTGGGTGAGCCGGTCGAGCGGGTCGAGGTAGCCGGAGCGCCCGGAGCCGAACTGCGGCTGGATGGACACGCCGCCGACGAACGGGGTGTCCATCGCGAGCATGACGACGTCGCCGATCTCACCGTCATTCACACCCAGGGCCGCGGTCATGACGAGCGTGGTGAAGATCTCCCGCTCCGAAAGCCGTTGCAGTGCAGTGGCCTTCACGCGGCGTAGGTCACCTCCGCGATGGTGCCGGTGGGCGGCCAGCGACAGCCCGTCGTACTGCAGGTACACCTCGACGCGTTCGCGGTGCTGGGTCAGAAGGTCGAGCAGTGCATCATCTGTAGCGATGCGAATGCCGTTGCTGTTGAACAGGATTCGCGTGATAGGCCGCGCGATGAGTTCGGCGAGCAGCTCGGGCAGCTGCGGGTGAAGGGTCGGTTCGCCACCGCTGAGCATCAACACGTCGATCCGACCGTTTTCCCGCTCGAGCCGCTGATCGACGTTGGCGAGCACGTCGCCGATCGCGACGACGTTGTGCAGGTCCGGCGACGAGTCCGTGAAGCATGTCGGGCAGCGCAGGTTGCATGTCTCGGCGATGTCTTCGAGCAAGATGCAGGTGTGCTGGGTCTGCATTTCCGGCAGTCCGCGCTCATACGCCGACGGGATCGGGTCGAAATTGCCTCGCACATCGGGGATGTGGGCCTTGGTGGGGGCTGTCCACTCCTCGAGATACGCCAGGATTTCCGGGTCTTCGTCGTACAGAGTGCGGACCAGGCCGTGGGACGGGCAGCCGCGCTCCAACCACACCCGCTCGTCGCGCACGGCTAGCCATCCGCTGAGCCGGGGCACATCGCTCAGCGGGCGATCGGGTCGCTCGTCGTGGCAGCGCGGACAGAATGCGTTGACATAGCGGTGAATTCGGTCGCCTCGAAGGCCCATGCCTGCCATCAAATCCCCTGGTAGATCGACGGATTGATACCTGTGCAGATGCCGACCGTGACGAGCGACGTGAGCGCCCATCCGATCATCAACCCGAGACCCAATCCCTTCGCCCATGGTTTGCGCAGCGCCAGCAGCACGCCGCCGCCGCCGAACGCGAACAGCGCGAGCCCGATTGTGCCGGTCGCGATCACCGTTGCGGACGTCGACGAGTCGGCGGCCAGCATCAGCACCACGAACGCGACGACGAAATTGGTGACGAAGTAGGTGAACGCCCCGACGAATGCGAGTCCGACAATGAGGCCGGCCGAGCTCGGTGGTCGCGGGGGCGGGTGAGGCGGGTAGTACGGGTAGCCGGGCGGGGGCCAGCCACCCTCCGGCGGTTCCGGCGGCGGCGTCGTCATGCGAGTGCCTCCTGTCGCCGAAACACGAGCGATGCGTAGTATCCGCGCCGATAGCCGTACCTCACGCGTAAGAACACGACGACCAGCGACGGCAGCAGAAACCATTGCGGCCGAGTCAAATCCAACCAAACCGTGTCGTTGGCCCGAACGAACTCGACGACGAACCGGAACACCGCATAGCCCGCTATGTAGATGACGAAAAGCTCTCCCGGGTGGGTGATTCGCGGACGCAGCCACAGCAGAACCGCGAAAGCCGCTAATTGAAACGCGATTTCGTAGATGAACGACGGATGCATCGCCTGGCCGGTGAGGCAGCCGGGACAGTTCGGCGTGGCGCTGGGCGCGTGCACGCCCCACGGCAGGCTGGTGGGCCGCCCGGGCGCTTCGGTGAGGTGGCAGCCGATCCGGCCGATCGCCATGCCGAGCGCCACCGCCGGGGCGAACAGGTCGCCCGTCTTGCCGCGGTAGCCGCCGATCCGCTTGGCGATATGCACACCTAGGTAGGCGCCGAGCAGGCCGCCCAGGATGCTGCGTGACCCGAACTCCCACACCTGCATCAGCGTGGGGTTGAGCCGCGGATCGAGGTGTTCGGCCCAGCCCGACAGACGCATGCCGATCGCGCCGCCGACCAGCGCGCCCGTGACCGCCACGAGCGACTGCTCGTTCATCGCGCCGCGCCGGCGTGCCTCGGCGACGAAGACGACTGTCGCGGCGAGCACACCGAGCGCGACGAACACGCCGTGAACAGGCAGGACCGCGGGGCCAACCCGCCACTGCGGCACCATTCGCCCAGCCTATTCGGCGCCGAAGCCCCCGGTTTCCAGAAACCGTCAAGCAGGCTCCGTCCAGGACTGCGCGATACCCTGCCTCTATGGCCACTTCGCCCCTGCAGAGAACAGCGGCCGCCGTCGCAGGCGGCTCGGCGCTTGCCTGGCTCGGCTACGCCTCGATCGTCGAACGCAACGCGTTCGTGGTCCGTGAGGTGACGATGCCGGTGCTGACGCCGGGTTCCATGCCTCTGCGGGTGCTGCACCTCAGCGACATCCACATGCGCCCCAAGCAGCGCCACAAGCAGGCGTGGCTGCGTGAGCTCGCGCGCTGGGAGCCGGACTTGGTGGTCAACACCGGCGACAACCTGGCCCATCCGCGGGCGGTGCCGGCGGTGGTGCAGACGCTGGGGGAGCTGCTCAGCGTGCCCGGCCTGTTCGTGTTCGGCAGCAACGACTACTTCGGCCCGCGGCTGAAGAACCCGATGAACTATGTGATCGACCCAGGGCACCGCACCCACGGCACGCCGCTGCCGTGGCAGGACCTGCGCGCTGCGTTCGCCGAACGCGGGTGGCTGGACATGACCCACACCCGTCGGGAACTGGACATCGCGGGAGTGAAGATCGCCGCCGCCGGTGTCGACGACCCACACATCGACCGCGACCGCTACGACACCATCGCGGGCCCGGCCAACCCGGCCGCCGATCTGAGCCTCGGGCTGACGCACTCGCCGGAGCCGCGGGTGCTGGACCGGTTCGCCGCCGACGGCTACCAGCTGGTGTTGGCCGGGCACACCCACGGCGGCCAGGTGTGCCTGCCGTTCTATGGCGCGCTGGTCACCAACTGCGGCCTCGATCGCGCCAGGGCCAAAGGCACATCGAGGTGGGGTGCGACCATGCAGTTGCACGTGTCGGCGGGCATCGGCACGTCGCCGTTCCATCCGGTGCGGTTCTGCTGCCGCCCCGAAGCCACGCTGCTGACGTTAGTGGCCGCGCCCACCGGCGGTCCGGAGACAACCGCGGCGTCACAGCGCTCGGATCCGACCGCCGCGCTGCGGTGACCCGATCGGCGGCCCGTGACCGGCCGCGGGCGTGGGTGGACACCGCGGTGCGGCTCATCGAGGCCGACACGCGGCGCAGCGCCGACACGCACCTGCTTCGCTACCCGCTGCCGTCGGCGTGGTCGTCGCGCGTGGACGTGCAGCTCTACCTCAAGGACGAGAGCACCCACATCACGGGCAGCCTGAAGCACCGGCTGGCGCGGTCGTTGTTCCTGTATGGGCTGTGCAACGGGTGGATCAACGAGCACACCACGGTCGTCGAGGCGTCGTCGGGCTCGACGGCGGTGTCCGAGGCGTACTTCGCGCAGTTGTTGGGCCTGCCGTTCATCGCGGTGATGCCGGCGTCGACGAGCGCGGCCAAGGTCGCGCTGATCGAGAGCCAGGGCGGCCGCTGCCATTTCGTCGAGGAGTCGGGCGAGGTGTACGCCGAGGCCCAGCGGCTGGCGCGGGAAACCGGCGGGCATTACCTCGACCAGTTCACCAACGCCGAGCGCGCGACCGACTGGCGGGGTAACAACAACATCGCCGAGTCGATCTTCACGCAGCTGTCGCTGGAGCAGCATCCGATTCCGGAGTGGGTCGTCGTCGGGGCGGGAACGGGCGGGACCAGCGCGACGATCGGCCGCTACATCCGCTACCGGCGCTTCGCCACCCGGCTGTGTGTGGTCGACCCCGAGAATTCGGCGTTCTTCCCGTCCTACGAAAGCGGCTGCGACGACGTGACGACCGGGATGTCGTCGCGCATCGAAGGGATCGGCCGGCCGCGGGTGGAGCCGTCGTTTCTGCCGGACGTGGTGGACCGGATGATTTCGGTGGCCGACGGTGCGTCGATTGCCGCCGCCCGGCACGCGAGCGAGGTACTGGGCCGACGAGTGGGCCCGTCCACCGGGACGAACCTGTGGGGGGCGTTCTGCCTGCTGGCCGAGATGGTGGCCGACGGACGGAGCGGCTCGGTGGTCACGCTGCTCGCCGACAGCGGTGACCGCTACGCGGAGACCTACTTCTGCGACGACTGGCTCGCCGAGCACGGGCTCGATCCGACCAGCGCTGCTTCCACGCTGATCGCGTTCGAGCGCACCGGCTCGCTCGACTGACCGCCCTGCGGTGACGCCTCCGCGCGGTCGGCCGTCCAGAACAGCCACAGCGCCGCCAAACCGAAGAAACCTCCGTAAATCGCGGCTCCCAAGCCCGTCATGATCAGCCACTCCTTCGTCGCTCGTGCTTAGTGTGCACAACCCGGCCGACAATCCGGGTCATCCCGTGCGGCGTGGTGAGCTGAATCTCGGCGGGCGTGCGCCCAACGTGCGCCCACTGCGACGAATCCACCCCGGAAATTTCGCAGTCACCGCACGCTCGGCGGAAGGCAGAACAACGCGTTTGGTCAGCGGTTGGCCCGGTGCGATACTCTGGCGTGGCTTCAACGGGGTGTGGCGCAGCTTGGTAGCGCGCTTCGTTCGGGACGAAGAGGTCGTGGGTTCGAATCCCGCCACCCCGACTGGTTGGTCGAGATGACAGAACCGCCCCTGACCTGCATCGAAGGTCAGGGGCGGCGTTGCTTCTCTGCTTGATCACTGCGCTCTCCGGTCCAATTAGGCAGCGGAGAGGCAGCATTCCGATAAATCGGCGTCACCCGTCGAGCAGATCACGGATCCCGTCGGGGTCCTCGGTTCGCCGAACGTACAACTGCATTGTTGTGGCGATGTCTTCGTGCCCCATGACCTTCGCTAGCTTGTTCGGAACGATGTCGTCGTCGGCCAGCCACGTCCCGTACGAGTGTCTGAGATCGTGGAACCTCAGCCCTCCGTGCTCGTTCGACCACCGATCCCGACCTCTCACGTCCTGCACCCGCGCAGCGGCTTCGGGATGCCCGGCGTGGGTGGGGCTGGAGTCAAAACGACCTGGCCGCCGAAGTCGAGAAAGTGCGGACCGTCCGCAACCATCGGCCCTGCGACCGAGAGTCGTTGCGCCGGCAGATCGTCCAAATCGAGAGGGACGGCAAAGCGGGTCCAATGTGGCGATCACTGCTTGCCGATGCGTTACAAGCCGACGAAGATCACCTGTTCGGCCTGCATGTCGATGTCGCGCTGCCTCGCCCGCTGCTACTGCAAATGCCAGTCAGCACCGACGTCGTCGACGTTCTCTTTTGGCGCAACGGGCCGTATCACGGCGAACGCGAGGTGTTGACCGCAGCGGGTGCGGTGACGGTTCGGGCGCCGCGCG
>DASWBF010000052.1:0-3530 GCA_036390735.1 Mycobacterium sp.
CTCGGACAGCTTCGTGCCGAGCGACGGCACCATCTCCTTGAGCTTCGGCAGCCACAACTGGTAGCGGTCGGGAAAGCACCGCTCGAGTACGTCGAGCATGGCCGGAACCGCCGTCGAGGCGCCCGGAGACGCACCGAGCAGACCGGCGATGGTGCCGTCCGCGGCGGCTAGCGTGGTGGTACCGAATTCCAGCACCCCGCCCCTGCCCTTGGGCCGGATAATCTGCACCCGCTGCCCAGCATTGATCGTCTCCCAGTCGGAATCCCTTGCAGCCGGAGCGAACTCGCGCAGCGCCTCCACCAGGTCGCCATCCGACAGCCTCAACTGGCGAATCAGGTAGTTCACCAGAGCCATCTCAGTCACGCCGACGTTGAGTATCGACATCAGATTGCCCACCTTGACCGAACCGAACAAGTCAGTCAGACGGCCTTGCTTCAGGTACTTCGGTGTCCATCCCACGAACGGGCCGAACATCAGCCATGGCTTGCCGCTGATGATCCGCAGGTCTAGGTGCGGCGCCGAGTTGCCGGGCGCCCCTGCCGCGCAGAACCCGTAGACCTTGGCCTGGTGGGCATTGACCAGCGCCGGATTCGGCGAACGCAGGAACTTGCCGCCGATCGGGAAGCCGCCGAAGCCCTTTGCCTCGGCAATGCCGGACTTCTGCAGCAGTGGCAGCGCGTATCCGCCTGCGCCGACGAACACGAACTTGGCGTTGATCTTCCGTTTCTCGCCAGTGCGGTTGTTGCGGATCGTCACCGTCCATGTGCCGTCGGACTCGCGGCGCAGACCGCTGACCTCGCGGCCGAACAGCGCGACTGTGCCGTTCTGCACGGCGTAGCCGATAAGCTGCTTGGTCAGCGACCCGAAGTCGACGTCGGTGCCGTCCTGGGACCATTCAAGCGCGATGGGTTCGGACAGGTCTCGCCCCTCAGCCATTAGCGGCAGTCGGCGGGCGAATTCGTCTGAGCCCTCGATGTAATCAATGGATTCGAACAGTGGGTTGCCCGCGAGCGCATCGCGGCGGCGGCGCAGGTAGTCCATCTGGTCGGCACCATGAGCAAAGCTGACGTGCGGGATGGGGTTGATGAAGCTGCGCACGTCGGTGAGCACCCCGTTTTCGGCGCCGTATGCCCAGAACTGCCGGGTGACCTGGAACTGCTCGTTGATCCTGACGCCCCGGGTGGTGTCGATCGAGCCGTCGGGCCGCTCCGGGGTGTAGTTGAGCTCGCACAGCGCCGAGTGGCCGGTGCCGGCGTTGTTCCACGAACCGCTGCTTTCGGCGGCCGCGCCGTCGAGCCGCTCCACCAGCGTGATCGACCAGTCCGATTCGACAAGCCGCAGCAGCGCGCCCAGCGTGGCGCTCATGATTCCGGCTCCCACCAGCACGACGTCGGTCTTGGGGGTTGCCGTTGCGTCTATCACCACTGCCCAAGGTTATCCACTCGATGCGACGGCGTCGTACCAGGCAGCAGGCCACCTGGCGATTAAGGTGATTTCTGTGACGGCGACGTGGGAGCCCGACGTCCTCGACGGGTGTTGGCATACCACGCTGCCGCTCGGCTCTGATCCCGACGGCGAGGGCGAGATCGTCGCCACACTGATCCGCCGAGGCGAGCCGTCACGCGCCAAGCACGTCGTGCTGGCGGTGCACGGCTACACCGACTACTTCTTCCACACCGAACTGGCGGATCGGCTGACCGCCCGCGGGTTCGGGTTCTACGCGATCGACCTGCGCAAGTGTGGACGGTCCTGGCGCAACGGGCAGACCCCGCACTTCACGACGGACCTGTCGCGCTACGACGCCGAATTAGAGCAGGCAGCGTCGCTGATCGGCCGTGAGACAGCCGGGGCACGGATCCTCGTCTACGGCCATTCCGCGGGTGGGCTGATCGTCACGCTGTGGCTGGACCGGCTTCGCCGTCGCGGCGGCGGATTCGGCGTCGCCGGACTGGTGCTCAACAGCCCGTTCTTCGACCTGCACGGCCCGGCGGTCCTGCGCACCGGCGTCACGTCGGCCGCGATCCGGGCGGCGAATCGGTTCGGCAGCAAGAGGGTGCTGCGCGCGACGGGCGAGGGAGGGTACGGCACCAGCCTGCACCGCGACTATGGCGGCGAATTCGACTACAACCTGACGTGGAAGCCACTCGGCGGATTCCCGGTCACTGTCGGCTGGATCAACGCGGTCCGGCGCGCACAGATGCAGCTGCATCACGGGCTCGACGTCGGCGTACCGAACCTGATCCTGCGCTCGGACAAGAGCATTCCCGAGACCACCGACCCGGCCACCATGCAACGCGGCGACGCGGTGCTGGACGTGGCGCAGATCGCCCGATGGGCGGGCTGCGTCGGCAACCGCACGACCGTGGTGCCGGTCGCCGACGCGAAGCACGACGTGTTCTTGTCGCTGCCCGACGCGCGTGAGGTGGCGTACCGGGAACTGGCCGCATGGCTGAACTGGTACACCACATTCGTGGAGTCGCCACAAAGCACCGATGCGAGGCAGCTGTCATGACGCATTTCGATCTGGCCATCATCGGAACCGGTTCGGGGAACACGATTCTCGACGAGCGCTACACCGACATGAACGTGGCGATCTGCGAGCAGAACATCTTCGGCGGCACCTGCCTGAATGTCGGCTGCATCCCGACAAAGATGTTCGT
Source organism: Mycobacterium sp. (assembly GCA_036390735.1). GTDB lineage: Bacteria > Actinomycetota > Actinomycetes > Mycobacteriales > Mycobacteriaceae > Mycobacterium. Next base: position 2,661 of record DASWBF010000052.1, read on the forward strand.
CTACGCCGCGGAGATTGCCGAAAGCGCCAACGACTCAGAGCGATTCGGGGTCAACGCGCGCGTGGACGGGGTGCGGTGGCCCGACATCGTGTCGCGGATCTTCGGCCGCATCGACCCGCTGTCGCTTGGTGGCGAGAACTACCGGCGCTCTTCACCCAACGTGACGGTGTTCGACAGCCACACCCGGTTCGGCCCCAGCCGCGACGGACGCCACACCCTGCGAGTCGACGGCGGCGAAGAGTTCACCGCCGACAAGGTGGTGATCGCCGCCGGCTCTCGTGCCGTGGTGCCGAAGTTCATTGCGGACTGCGGTATTTCGTATTACACCAGCGACACGATCATGCGGATATGCGAACTGCCCAAGCATCTGGTGATCGTCGGCGGCGGATACGTCGCAACCGAGTTCGCGCACATCTTCTCGTCGCTGGGCAGCCACGTCACGCTGGTCATTCGCGGCAGCACGCTGCTGCGCGGGCACGACGACACGATCATGATGCGTTTCACCGATCTCGCCGCGAAGAAATGGGAGATCCACGCCCACCGCCAGGTCGTCGACGCCCGACAGGGTGGCGACGAGGTAGAAGTGATCTGCGACGACGGCTCCACGGTGCGAGGCGACGCGCTGCTGGTCGCGACCGGCCGTGCACCCAACGGTGACCTGCTGGACGCCGAGCTGGCCGGGGTTGACGTGGACAGCCACGGCCGGGTGCTCGTCGACGAATACCAACGCACCACTGCGCGAGGCATTTTCGCGCTGGGCGACGTCAGCTCGGCCTACCAACTCAAGCACGTCGCCAACCACGAGGCGCGGGTGGTGCGGCACAACCTGCTGTGCGACTGGGACGACACCGACTCGCTGGTCGCCTCCGA
>DASWBF010000053.1:0-10416 GCA_036390735.1 Mycobacterium sp.
GCTTCCGCTGCCTTGGCCTCGGCCTCCGCCTGGGCGGCGCGGGCCCGCGCGGCGGTTTCGTCGGCGAGTGCTTCGCGCCGCTCGACCTTCACGGTTTCCTCACGAACCTGCTCGCGGATGCGTTCGGCTTCGACGCGACGCTTCTTGGTGCGGCTCTGCCGCGCGATGAGAACGACAGCGGCGATCAGCACGATCGCGACCACGATCGCGATGACTATCCAGACGACGGTATCCATGACCGCTCCTAATTGACGTACGTGTCGGTCACTACAGCGTGCCCGCGCCCGACCTGGTTGAAACCTCGTCGTCAGCGGATTTCGGCGATGGGCGTGTCGTCGACGTGCTCGACGAGTTCGCGCGCGTCCTCGAACACCACCTGGGCGCCGCCGGCCGTCAACTCGTCACGGGAAACCCCGCCGCTGAGCACGCCTATGCTGGGAACGCCCGCGCGCCGACAGGCCTCCGCGTCCCAGACCGAGTCGCCGATGAAGACCGCCCGGTTGGCCGTTACACCGGCGCGCTTCAGTGCTACCTCGATGATGTCGGGCTGGGGCTTGGCGGTGTCGACGTCGGCGGACGACGTCATCTCCGACACGAGGTTGTCCCGGTCCAGCACGTCACGAAGGATTGACAACTCGTCGTCGGGCGCCGACGTCGCGAGCACCACCTGCAGGCCCATCGACGGGACCTGCTCGAGGATTTCACGTCCGCCCGGCAACACCTTCAGCATCGGCGCCAGCTCCTTGTAGTAGCGCGAATGCAGGTCTTTGAGCTGCTCCTTCACCTCGTCGTCGGCATCTCCCGACAGCGTCTTGACCAATGCCGAGCCGTCCATCCCGATCGATCGGTGGATACGCCATACCTCTGCGGCAATCCCGACATCGTGGAAGGCGCGTGCCCACGCGTGCACGTGCAAGTAGTTGGAATCGACGAGGGTGCCGTCAATGTCGAACAGGACAGCAGGGGAACGTGAAGCGCTCATTCCGGGTGGATACCCCCGCGCTAGGGTTCTTTACCTTTGCGTTCGTCGACGATGAAGAACACCAGTGTCACCGCCAGAAGCGCCGCGGGAATCCAGGCTGCCCGCACGCCCCAGCACAGGCTGGCGAGCGCACCGATCACAGCACCGCCGGAGAACGTGGCGATCAATAGGCCGTAGACCCGGAACGCGAGCCGCGCCGCGTCGTCTTTGTCGACGAGGACGGAGTAGGCGGCTTCGACGAACCTCATCAGATTCCCGGTTGTCGCCACCGCGATGTAGGTCAAGTCGCCGATGTTGCGAAACAGCGTGAACTGCATCGCGGCCAGGAACGAAATCGGTACCGTGACAAAGCTGTTGGGCACCGTGGTCGGCACGAAACCGACGATCGCGAATGCGACGGCCTGGAAGGCCATCGTCCACCGCAACGGATGCGACACCAGTTTTTCGGCGCGCCCGGATTGGATGTGCGCCGAAAGCAGCACGCCCACAAGGAAGGCGAGAATCGGCCACAGGTGCGCCAGCGTGTTTCGCCAATGCCCGCCGGAGAGGTCGATGGCGAAGAAGATGACGTTGCCGGTCTGCACGTTGGCGAAGACGCCGTTGCGGGTGATGAACGTGTAGGCGTCCAGGAACCCGTTGGCGGCGGTGAGCAGCATCGCGAAGCGCAGCGTGGTCGACGTCTGCACGGCGATCATCAGGCGTCGATTCCGTACACGCGGACCGCGTTGCGGTAGCCGATCAGGTCGGTGACCCAGATCGCATCGGCCTCGCTCCACTCCCCCGCATCGACGATGCACTGCAGCACACGACGAATTCCGTTGCGCCACAAGATGGCTCCTAGGTAGTGCAGCTCCGCGGGGCCGAACCCGTCCGACGAGTACAGGATCTTGCGGAACGGGGCCAGCTCGAGCAGGCGGCCGACGACCCCGCCTCCGCGTGCCCCCAGATGGTTGATCGACAGCCCGCCGTCTACGTAGACATTGTTGAAAGCCTGTGCGAGATAACCAGCTTCGCGTTCGTACGGGTAACAGTGCAGCAGCATGATCGGGGTGTCGCCGCTCGCACGCAAGAAGTCCAGCAGCAGCAGCGGGTTGGTCTTGTGCAAGTCGGCGTCGCGATCGCCCAGACCGACGTGCAGCTGCAATGGCTTGCCCAGCCGCAGCGCACGGTGAAGCCCGAACCGCAACAGCACCCGGTCGTTCAGACGGCCGCCGTGGTCACGCCACCGTACGGCGGCGTCGGCGACCTCCGTGCGCGTCGGCTCCGACAGGTCGCCGTCGAAGCCGCCGCGATACGCCAGGATCGACTTGGTCGCCACCGCGGCGGCCGCACGCCGGTTCAGGTGGTGGTCGAACGCGTCGGCGTAGTCACCGGGGTCGGTGACGGCTTGTTCGGCGATCTGCTCCAGCCTGATCACCTCGTGCGCGCGACCGGCAGAGAACGCGGCCATGCCGTCGACATCGGCGGTGCCGTCCGGAAGTCCGCTATCCACAAGCCAATCCGACACGCCCGCCCCGCGCAGGCACAACCGCGCCAGCTCGTCCTCGGTATATTCGCAGCGCCGCCGCCAGTAGTCGTCGGGCGCCGCGTGCGGGGGCAGTCCGAGCAGCGGCGCGCAGTGCGCGCGCACCGCGAAACCGAGCTGGGTGTCGAAGCCGGAGTCGAACTCGGCGAGGGGGTCGGTGTTGGCCTCGTTGAGCGCGTTCTCGAAACGGCGCCGGTCCCCCTTGTCAACCCAGCAGCCGTGTACGTGGTGGTCGACCAGGCGCAAATGGCCGAGGTGTTCTGCGAGGGCCGACGCGTCGGCCGGCCCGCTCACAGACTCCACGCCATGCGGAACTTGTCGGCCAGCTCCGCCGGCTCCAGATCTCCGTAGGTGTCGTGCTCGTAGCGGCGCACCGCGACCGTGGCGTCGACGGCGGCGTCGCCGAGGATGTCGCGGATCCGGCTCGACCCGTCTAGCGCGTCGATCACCGCGGCCTGGTCGGTGGGCAGCGTGACCACCCCTGCCCGGCTCCGCTCGTCGTCGCCGAGGCTGGCCGGGTCCACGGTGACTTCCGGCGGCAGCGGGGTGCGTTGCTCGATGCCGTCGAGGGCCAGCCCGAGGATCACCGCGGATGCGAAGTACGGGTTCGCCGAAGGGTCGACGACCTTCACCTCCACGTTCGCGCCGTACGGGTTGGCCGGTCCGCCGACCAGGAACCGGACCGCCGCTTCCCTGTTCTCCGTGCCCCAGCAGACGTTCGCCCCGGCCCAGAACCCCGGCTGCATCCGGAAACCGGAGACGATCGATCCGCTGAGCACGCCCTGCGCTTCGGGCAGTCCGACCAGAATTCCGGCGATCGCGTGCTCACCGTCCTCGGTCATTCCCTCGACACCCGATCCGCCGGAAAACACCGGCGCACCGTCTTTGGTCAGCGAAAAGTGTTGGTGGGCACCGGATCCCACGCTGCCCGCGAACGGCACGGGTGAATAGCTGACCCGCGCACCGTAGCGACGGGCCACCCGGCCGATGACCAAGCGCATCAGGACCAACTGGTCGGCCGCGGCGACCGGGGCCAGCGGGGACAGTGAGATCTCGAACTGGTTCTGGCCGTATTCCGGGTGGAACTGCTCGATGCCGATACCGGCCGCCGCTGCTGCCGTGGTGACGTCCCGGACGAACCCCTCGTGTTCGAGCACGCCGGCCAGTCCGTACTGCGCCCACAGCGCGGACGGCAACCGGCTGCCGTCGGGTGCGACGAGCAGGAACTCGATTTCGTGGCCGAACTGCGCCTCGAGGCCGGCGCGCTGCATCCGGTCGGCGACGCGGCGCAATGTGCCGCGGCTGCACGCCGGTATCGGTGCGCCGCGCTGGTCGAAGTACGAGCCCGGGGCCCAGGCCAACCCGTCGCCCAGCGTTCGCAGCGCGGTCAGGTCCAGCCGGATGCGCTCGTCGCCGACGACGCCGATCTCCTTGGTGAACGCGATGCCGGTCTGGTCGATCGCGAAGACATGCCAGACGGGGCTGGCGCCCAGGCCGGGGTCGGCGAATGCCGACAATCGGCGCGGCGGAACCATTTTGGCGTGGGTGAGGCCAGCGGGATTCACCACCGTGCCGATCACCGTTTCGATTCCCGCCTCGAGCTGGGCGATGGAAGGCGCGGCCGGCGCTTCGTCTGTCATCTCAGATATTGTGCAGCGCCGCAGGTCCTCGCGTGAGCAGACGCAGAAGCTTGCTTGTCACCGCGCAGTGAACTCCGCCATCGGTGTTCCGTACGGTGCGAAGTGCGATGACCACAGACCATTCGGCGTTCGACGACCTCGTCGGGCTGCTCGACTACCCGATGTTCGTCGTCACCACCCGAGCGGGTGACGACCGAGCCGGGTGCCTGGTCGGATTCGCCAGCCAGGTCAGCATTCGTCCGTCACGGTTTCTCGCCGGATTGTCCAAGAAGAACCACACCTTCCGGGTCGCAAGCCGGGCAACGCACCTGGCCGTTCACCTGCTGCCGCGCGAACACCGCGACATGGCGCGGCTGTTCGGCAGCGAAACCGGCGACCGGGTGGACAAGTTCAGCCGATGCGCGTGGCACGACGGACCAGAAGGACTGCCGATCCTGGACGACGCCGTCGGCTGGTTCGCCGGGCGCATCTTGAACCGCTTCGATGTCGGTGATCACGTCGGCTTCCTGCCGCAACCGGTCGCCGGCCACGCGCCGGAGCACTTCGGAGAACTCGTCACGTTCGCTGACATGCGCGACCTGGAACCCGGACACGAGGCGTGAGCACCTCGGGTTTGCCCGGCAACAGCGGGGGCACTCATTAGCGGTAACCGGTCGACACAGGAGGGCTTCATGCATGCCGAACGCTTCCGACACCTAACTATCCGCGGAAGCCCCGTTCGCTTCGATCTATTTCGACGACTCCCACGACGATGGCGGCGATTGCGACCGACGCGAACCTGGTGCGCACCGACGAACGGATCGCGCCGGCCGACGGCGTGGCCGCGGTGCTGCGGTACGCCCGCACTCACCACTGATGTGCGCGAAACTGTATTTTCACAGGGAAAGCCGAGGAGTGACGGCCTGTGGAATACAGTTTCGGCGCGAGCGGTGCCTCAGGGTTCGATGACGTTGTCCGGGTTGGGCTTGCCCGCCGGCGGTGCCTGGCTGTAGTCGCCGAACCGGCCGTCGCGCTCAGCCACCACTGCTGAGACGCCTTGTGCGGCAGCGTGTTCGATGAACGCGTGCGCTTCGGGGATGTTGCGCATGATGCCGTCGAGGATCGCGCCGAGCGTTTGGGTGGACGCCAGGCCCATGTTCTCGTAGGCCTGGTTGACCATCAGTTTCTGCGCGGCCAGTTGCCCCATCGGTAAAGAGGCAAGCTCCTCGGCCTGTGCGCGCACGACCGCCTCGAGGTCGGCGAACGGCACCGCCTGGTTGATCAGCCCGACATCGGCCGCCTCCCGGCCGGACAGCGGCTTGCCGGTCAGTGCGTGGTACTTCGCGCGGGTCAGGCCGAGGCGGTAAATCCACATTCCGGACAGGTACGCTCCCCACACCCGCGAGTACGGCGTGCCGATCTGCGCGTCCTCGCTGGCGATCACCAGGTCGGCGCACAACGCGTAGTCGCTGCCGCCGCCGACGCACCAGCCGTGCACCTGCGCGATGACCGGCTTCGGCGAGCGCCAGATGCTCATGAACTTCTGGTGCGGCGACGTGGCCGCGGCGGTGGTGTGCATCATGTCCTTGCCCGGGTCCCACCGCCCGTCAGTGCTGAGAAAGTCTGCGCCGTAACGAAATCCGCCGCCGAAGTGGTAGCCGGCGCAAAACGCGCGTCCCGCCCCGCGCAGCACGATGACCTTCACCGACGGGTCGCGCGCCGCGGTGTTGACCGCGTCTTCGACCTCGTCGGGCATCGGCGCGACGATCGTGTTCAGCTCGTCCGGCCTGTTCAGCGTGACCCGCGCGATCGGGCCGTCGGTGGCATACAGGATCGTCTGGTAGCTCATGGGCGGCTCCTGGAAGATGGTGACGTGCAACACGAGCGACTGATACTGCGTGCTGCGCCCATAGTCAACGCCCCAGTGGCGGCGATGACCAGATCGCCTCTACTGAGCCGGTTAGTCGGCCGTGCGTTCGCGATCGTGACCTACACCGGTCGACGGTCAGGGAAGCGCGTCAGCCTGCCGGTCGGCTACCGCCGATGCGACGACGAACTGCTGATCGGCGTCGCGATGCCCGACGCCAAGACGTGGTGGCGCAATTTCCTCGGCGAGGGCGGGCCGGTGACCGTCACCCTCGACGGGCGTGAGCGGGCCGGACATGCGGTCGCCACCCGCGACGACGGCGGCGTCACGGTCCGCGTTCAGCTCAGACCGTGAGCTTGCAGGCCTGGCCGATGTCCAGCGTGCGCAGCACCCGGCCCATGCCGACCCCCAGCGCGCACGACAACGCGAGGTCGGCGAGGATTTCGTCGGACAGCAATTCGTGCCAGCGCTCCCAGAAGGCCTCGTCCTCGCGCAGGCCGGTGTGATCGGAGGCGAAGCGCTGGCCGAACTCGGCGGCGAGCCTCTCTTCGTCGCTATAGCCCGGCCACGTCCGCCACTCGGGCACGTGCGCGTAGAACTCCTCGTCGACGCCTGCGGCGGGCGCTTCGCCAAACCGGGTGTTCTCGCACACCGCGCACTCGTTGTCCAGCGCGATCGCCATGCGCGCGATCTCGCGGACTCGCAGTGGCAACCGACTGCAGTGGTAGACGGCGTCGCTGAAGTTGGCAAGCGCACCGCCGAGTTCTGGCGAGGCGGCGAACCAACTGGTCAGATCATCGTCGGCGAAGTTTCCGATCCGGCTCATGGCACGCGATAGTACGCCGTGCCACGCGAATCTGTAACACGTTCTAGTTCGGTGACCGTCAGGCCGCCGCGGCGGGGTCCTGCCGCCTGCGCAACGGCACGAGTTCGGCGAACTTCTGCATGGGCGGCAACGCCAGCCGCACGATCTTGCGGACCACCGTGCCGAACTGCCGGTGCAGCGGCCCGGTGTTATACGGGATCCCGTACCGCTCGCAGAACTGCCGCACCTCGACGGAGATTTCCGCGTGCCGGTGCGCCGGGATGTCGGGGAACAGGTGGTGCTCGATCTGGAACGACAGGTTTCCGGTCAAGAGGTGAAAAAGCCTGCCGCCGGTCAGGTTCGCCGACCCGAGGATCTGGCGGAAGTACCACTGGCCGCGCGTCTCGTTCTCCGTCTCCTCGATCGAGAACTCCTGGACGTCCTCGGGGAAGTGGCCGCAAGAGATGATCATGAACGCCCAGATGTTGCGGGTCAGGTTCGCCGTCAGGTTGCCGGCCGCGACGACGGGCGCGAACGGACCGGCCAGCAGCGGGAACGCGACGTAGTCCTTGAGCAGCTGGCGACGCGTCTTGCGCCACATCTCTTCCAGCACGCCGCGTTTGTCCGACCAGGTGATCTTGCCGGCGCGGATGTTCTCGGTTTCCAATTCGTGTGCCGCAACGCCGTATTGGAAGAGCATCATCAACAGAACCGCGTACAGCGGGTTACCCAGGTAGTACGGCTGCCAACGCTGATCCTCGCTCATCCGCAGGATCCCGTAGCCGACGTCGCGGTCCATGCCGACGATGTTGGTATAGGTGTGGTGCATGTAGTTGTGCGAGTGGCGCCACTGGTCGCCGGGGCAGGCGGTGTCCCACTCGAAGCCGCGGCTGGACAGAGCCGGGTCGCCCATCCAGTCATACTGGCCGTGCATCACGTTGTGGCCGATCTCCATGTTGTCCAAGATCTTTGACACCGCAAGCATGGCGGTGCCGGCGAGCCAGGCCGGCGGCAGAATTCCGGCCATCAGCAGCGCGCGCCCGCCGACCTTGAATGCCCGTTGGGCCTTGATGACGCGGCGGATGTAGCTGGCGTCCCGCTCGCCTAGGTCGGCGACGACGCGCTGTTTCAGTGCGTCGAGTTCGCGGCCGAAGGCCTCGGTCTGCTCGGGGGTCAGGGTGATCGTGTTCCTGGTCATGGCTGGTTCCTTATCTGTGTTGGGGACCCCCGTAAAGGTGAGAGTCCGTTGGTTTCCTTGGTTGTTTGGCCTTGTTCCCCGTCCCGTGCCAGGGCGGTGGACCGCAGTCGGGGTCGAGGTGGAGCGCCCGCAGCGCAGCGAGGACGAACGACCTTGAGGCCGGCGAGGATCCGCCGCATACTCGGTCGGGCGAAGGGGGACGAGGCAAAGGCGTGGTGGTTCAAGTCATGTTTGCCTCCCGTGCGAGAACATGGTGCGCGGGGAGACGTCGTGGGGCGTGCCGGCGCCCAGCCTTATCTGGGTCCACGGACGAGGGTCCGGCGACATGATGATGGATGGGGTGCCCGGCGTGCGGGCTGGTGATGGGTGCGGCCGCTCATTCTTTCCGGGGCGTCCACCCAGGCAGCGGGTGGCGGCAGGGGGATTGCGGGAGCTGGCCGCGGGCATCAGCTGATGTATGGGCAGGGCACGCGCACAACGCATTTAGGCGGCCACCTCCTGCGATTTGGTGACCGGCATCGCCAGGGCGGCATCGCCGAGCTCACGCAGCGTGTGATAGCTGCGGCGCAGGATTTTGCGTTCGACCGCCAGGGTCGGGTTCTTGCCGCTGTCGGGGCGGGCGGCCAGCCGCTGGTAGTAGGCGTAGTCGGGGGAACCGCGGCGGGCCGCGCACTTAGCCGCCTCGAAGGTGGCCCACCGCAGCTCGGGGCAGCCCTGCCGGGACAGATGCCCCGGTGAGCGCTTGCCGTCTGAGGAGTACACGGTGACATCCATCCCGGCGAAGCGCACCAGCTGATCGGAGCTGTGGAACCGGCGGGCATCGCCGATCTCGGCCCACATAATCGCCGCGCACAACCAACCCACCCCGTACTGGCGGGACTGCAGCGCCTGACACCCCACCTGGCGCCGGGCGAAGTTCACCAATTGCATTCGTACCGGGTCGATTTCGCCGGTCAGCTCATCAATGCGGCGCAGCGCCGTGTCCACATACTGTCGGCCCGTCGCCGACAGCTCGGCACGCGCGAGCGCCTCACGGCCGGCCTCGGACAGCAGCGCGGTAATCGGCGGGCAGCCCTGGTGGAACAACTGGGCATGGATGCGCTGCCGCCACGCGCGCCGCTCATCCATCAGCGCGCAATACAACCGGCCCAGGGTGCGCACCTCCAGCATGTGGGTGGGCGGGATCCACGATTCGGGTAACCGCCCCTGCAACAGCAGCGTGCGCAACAACCGCGCGTCGGCCCGGTCGGTCTTGGCCCGCTTCTTCGGACCCCGCAACCCTGCGACCTCGGCCGGATCGGCCAGATGCGCGTTGGCTCCCGCAGCGGCCAGCTCCTCGACCACATAGCGCCACCCGGTGCATCCCTCCACCGCCATCTCCGCGTCCCCATCCGGGCAGTGCTCGCCCAGCCAGCTCCGCAGCGTCTTGCGGGTCGCCGGACGGATCTCACCGCAGCGCACCAACCCGGTATCGGTGTCCACGTAATCGAACGTGATCTGCTTTCGATGCACGTCAAACCCGCCTACGATCGTCATTGGGACCTCCTCAAGCTCCCGAAGAAACTCTGACGCAAACTCAACGAGCGTCTGAGCTGAGGGGGTCCCCATCACATGTCATCTTTCCTTGTGCGCGTTGGCCTTTCAGCTACCTGTCAGACAAGCCGCCCAGACCGCGGTCGGTGCCTGAATGAATGAATCATCGGTCAGCCCACCGGACGGTCGGCAGGTCACGGACGAACTTGGATGCTCGCGACGGTCTTGTCCAACTTGTGTAACTCAACGTCGACGCTGCCAGGCACATCGACAGTGAACTGAAAGGTCTGGTTTGATGCCGCCGCAATCTCGAACTCGTGATCGGGTGTCGAGTGCACGTGCAATTCGTCGGGGGCGTCAGCCCGCGGGCACGGGCCGGTCGGGACGCCCGGTGCGGGGGTAGACGTAGAGGACGGCACGGCCGCTGCCCAGCTCCGCCAGATCGACCGGGCCCTGCGACGAGTCGAGCGTCAGCGACGGTACCGGGAGACCGGTCAGGTGGTCGCAGGCGCCGTCGTCGACCGGCGCTGGCAGATCGGGCGGAAGCCCCTAGACGCTCACCCGGCCCTACAGAGTTGTGCAGCCTCAACACAGAGCATCCCCGCCTCGGCATCTTTAATGAACCCCATGCGCGGATCGTAGCGACGCGACACCGGCGAGATGGGCGAGCCTCGCTGGCCAGGCTTGGGCAGTTGTGCGCGGGGTCCCACGTGAATTTCGAAGCGGGACCTGTTCTCGTATCCGTAGACCAGGTGGCGTGATGCATCAAGTCAAGATGCCCGCGAAATCTGATCCATGCATCACGTAAGGAATGCCCGCGAAATCGGGGTCAGCTGGCGGCTTGACGACCTCGCGGGTGGCGATGATGATGATGTAGTGCAGCCCGC
>DASWBF010000054.1:0-2182 GCA_036390735.1 Mycobacterium sp.
AAAGCATCGTCGGATGGAACTGGACGAACTCGATGTCGCTCACCGGCACGCCCGCCCACAGGGCGAGCGCGACGCCGTCGCCTGTCGACCCTTCCGGGTTGGTGGTGGCACGGTACAGGTTGCCGAGTCCGCCAGTCGCGAGGATCACGGCGGGGGCATGGACGATGCCGACGCCGTCGTCGCTGATCACTTCGACGCCGGTGATGCCATCGTTGTCGTAGAGAAGTTGTCGCGCAACGTGATTGCGGCGGATGTCAAGGATTGCGGCGGCGTGATCCAGCGCGCGCTGCACCTCGGCGCCGGTTGCGTCTCCGCCCGCATGGATGATGCGTCGCCGCGAGTGCCCGCCTTCACGGGTCAACGCCCAGCGCCCGGGCGCCGTTTCGTCGAAACGCGCTCCGTCAGAAACTAATTCGGAAACCGCGCGGTAGCCATCGGCGACGATCGAGCGCACCGCGTCGGGATCGCACAATCCGCCTCCGGCGGCCACGGTGTCGTTGACGTGGGCATCGATCGAGTCCGAGGTGCGTGGCAGCACGACCGCAATCCCGCCCTGCGCGTAGAACGTTGCGGTGTCTGCCGTCTTGCTCAGCACGATCACCCGGCTGCCGCGCCGGTGAGCGGCCAGCGCTGCGGCCAGACCCGCGACCCCGGTGCCGATCACCACAACATCGGCACGGTCCTGCCACTTCATTCGCCGCCGCCGGGCTGCCCGATCTCGATCATGCGCTGCACGCTGCGCCGAGCCAGCCGCGCGACGTCCGGTTCGACGTCCACCTCGTCGGCGCCTTCGACAAGGCAGCGCAGCAACGCGGCCGGGGTGATCATCTTCATGTACTTGCAAGACGCCCGATCGTTGACGGCTCGGAAGTCGACTTTTGGTGCGGCCCTGCGCAATTGGTGCAGCATGCCGACCTCGGTGGCGACCAGCACCTGCCGGGCACGAGTGGCGCGAGCGGCCTCGAGCATGCCGCCCGTCGACAGGATCTTGACCCGCTCGGCGGGCACCGCGCCTTCCCCGGCCAAGTACAGCGCCGACGTCGCGCACCCGCATTCGGGGTGCACGTACAACTCGGCGTCGGGGTGCGAGCGCGCCTGGTCGGCGAGTTCGTCGCCGTTGATGCCCGCGTGTACGTGGCATTCACCCGCCCACACGTGCAGGTTCTTGCGACCCGTCACCCGGCGGACATGGGCACCGAGGAACTGGTCCGGGCAGAACAGCACCTCGCGATCCTCGGGGATCGACGCGACCACGTCGACGGCGTTGGCCGACGTGCAGCAGATGTCGGTGAGCGCCTTGACCGCCGCGGTGGTGTTGACGTACGACACCACGACGGCGCCGGGATGCTCGGCCTTCCACGCCGCGAGGTCGTCGGCGGTGATCGAGTCGGCCAGCGAGCACCCCGCGCGCTGGTCGGGGATCAGCACGGTCTTCTCCGGGCTGAGGATCTTGGCGGTCTCGGCCATGAAGTGCACGCCGCAGAACACGATCGTCTGTTCGGCCGCTTCGGCGGCGATGCGCGACAGGGCCAGCGAGTCGCCGACGTGGTCGGCGACGTCTTGAATGGCCGGGATCTGGTAGTTGTGCGCGAGCAGCGTTGCATTGCGCAGTTCGGCGAGCCGGCGCACCTCGGCGGCCCACTCGGCATCCGGCTCGACGCCGGTATACACCCCGTGATCCAGGACCGTCATCGCGTCTCCTTCAGCGCTAGTTTTCGACTTATAATCGAAAACATGCCCCATATTAGCACCGAGCATGAGGTGCTCGCCGTCGTGTTCCAGGTTCGTCATCTGGGCACGCCGAATCCCCAGCTCAGTGTGCTGCTGTGGGAACGGGCGATGAATCCGCAGCGTGGCGCATGGTCGCTTCCCGGTGGCAGCCTGCGCAACGACGAGGACATGACCAGTTCAATTCGTCGTCAACTGGCCGAGAAGGTGGACCTGCGTGAGATAGCTCACTTGGAGCAGTTGGCCGCGTTCTCCGACCCAGTGCGGGTGCCGGGCGCCCGGACCATCGCCTCGACGTTCCTCGGCCTGGTGCCCTCCCCCGCGACGCCGACCTTGCCTGCGGACACCCGCTGGCACCCGGTCGACGCGCTGCCGCCGATGGCGTTCGACCACGGTCCGATGGTCAGTCACGCCCACAGCAGGCTGGTCGCCAAGATGTCGTACACCAACATCG
>DASWBF010000055.1:0-5756 GCA_036390735.1 Mycobacterium sp.
GACGCCGCGGCCAACCCTAGAGTGACGACGCATCGCACGACGAACAGCGGTAGGCCAGACCACCCCGTCCGCTCGCCGTTCAGCAGGAGGAACACCGGCCAGTGCCACAGGTACACGCCGTAGGAGATCGCGCCCAGCCACACCAGCGGCTTGACCGCCAGCAGACGGGCGACGAAGCCCTCCTGGTCCAGCGCCACCGGGGCGATCACCGCAACCGACGCCAGCGCGACCAGCAGAAGCATGCCGTGGCGGAAGTCGCCGACGCTCCCGGTCGCGTAGTGCGCCCCCACGGCCAGGCCGGCCAGACCCAGCACCGGCACGACGCGGGCCGCGCGTTTGAACCGTCGGACCACGTATAGCCCCGCGGTCAGCGTCGGCCAACTCCGCACCAGCAGCGCCGAGGCGGCGGCGCCGATCAGCAGTGCCTGCGCCCTGGTGTCGGTGCCGAAGTAGACGCGGTTGAGCGCGCTGTCGGACACCATCACGACGGACGCGACGACGGACGCGACGACACCCGCGGCGGCCAGCGCGAACACCGCCAGATGCACGGTGTTCTGCATGAGCAGCCGTCGGCGCCTTCGCGCGAGCACGCCGAGCACGGCCGCCGTGGCGATCAGCAGCAGCGGCCACAGAATGTAGTACTGCTCCTCCACGCCCAGCGACCAGGTGTGCTGCAGCGGGGACGGCGTGCCGCCCTCGGTGAAGTAGTCCGTCTCGCGGGCGATGAAGCTCCAGTTCGCGACCCAGACGAACGCGGCGACGGCGTCGTCACGCAGCCTGGCCACGGCGTCGGGAGGAAACAACGTGCTGACGGCCGCCACCGCCAGCACCATGAGCACCAGCGCGGGCAGCAGCCGCTTCGCGCGCCGCCGCCAGAATCCGGGCAGGTCGATGCGGCCGGTGAAGTCGAGTTCGTCGAGCAGCAGCGAGGTGATCAGGAAGCCGCTGAGCACGAAGAAGACGTCGACGCCGATGAACCCGCCCGCTACACCGGGGATGCCGCCGTGGCTGAGCAGAACCAGCGCGACGGCGATCGCCCGGACACCGTCGAGCGCGGGAATTGCGGCCCTCCGACGGTGCTGCTTCACCCGGAAGAGCTTAAGTTGCGCGACGCGATTCCCCGGTTCCGCAACGCCGATACTGAAGCCTGGGTCGTGATCGGGCGGCAATCACGACCTGGAATTCGGTTTCGGCGAAGCGGGCGCTACTTCGTCAGCGCGATGTATTTAATGTCCAGGTACTCCTCGATGCCTTCGAAGCCGCCCTCGCGACCGAAACCGGACTCCTTGACACCCCCGAACGGCGCGGCCGCGTCGGAGATCACCCCGCGGTTCACGCCGACCATCCCGGACTCGATCGCCTCCGACACCCGCAACGCCCGGTCCAGCGACTGCGTGTAGATGTAGGCAGCCAGCCCGTATTCGGTGTCGTTGGCCGCGGCGACGCCGTCTTCCTCGGTGTCGAAGCCGACGATCGGCGCGACGGGCCCGAACACCTCCTCACGCAGGATCCGCGCATCCAATGGCACCTCGGTGAGCACGGTCGCCGGGTAGAAGTGGCCCGGCCCGTCGGGGGTCTTGCCGCCGATCGCGACGGTGGCGCCTTTCGACACCGCGTCGTCGACCAGCTCCTCGACCTTCTCCCGCTGGTCGGCGTTGATCAGCGGCCCCAGGCTCGACGACGAGTCCAGCCCGTTGCCCAGCGTGAACTCGCTCATCCGCTTGACCAGCTTCTCGGTGAACTCCTCGCGGACCGCGTTGGCGACGTGGAACCGGTTGGCGGCCGTGCACGCCTCGCCGCCGTTGCGCATCTTCGCCAGGATCGCGCCCTCGACGGCCGCGTCGACGTCGGCGTCGTCGAACACCACGAACGGTGCGTTGCCGCCGAGCTCCATCGACATCCGCAGCAGCTTGTCGGCGCCCTGCTTCACCAGCCTCTTGCCGACGCCCGTCGACCCGGTGAACGTCAGCTTGCGCAGCCGACCGTCGTCGATCAGGGCCTCCGTCACGCCGCCGGCGTCGGTGGTCGGCAGCACCGACAGCACGCCCTCGGGCAGGCCGGCCTCGTCCGTCAGCTTGGCCAGCAGCAGCATCGTCAACGGCGTCTCCCGCGCGGGCTTCACGATCATCGTGCAGCCCGCGGCCAGCGCCGGCCCGATTTTGCGGGTGCCCATCGCCAGCGGGAAGTTCCACGGGGTGATCGCGTAGCACGGCCCGACGGGCTGCTTGGTGACGAGGATGCGCCCTGTGCCGGCCGGGCTGGGCGCGAAGCGGCCGTGGTAGCGCACGGCCTCCTCGGAAAACCAGCGGAAGAACTCGGCGCCGTAGGCGACCTCGGCTTTGCTCTCGGGCAGGACCTTGCCCATTTCCAGCGTCATCAGCGTGGCGACGTCGTCGGCGCGGGCGGTGATCGCCTCGAACACCGCCCGCAAGATCTCGCCGCGCTTGCGGGGCGGGGTGGCGGCCCATTCGGCCTGCGCACCCGCGGCCGCGTCGAGAGCGGCCTTCGCGTCGTCGGCGGTGGCGTCGGCGACGGAGACGAGCACGTGGTCGTCGGACGGATCAAGCACGTCGAAGGTCTTCGCGCCCTGCCGTTCCTCACCGCCGATCCACACGCCGGTGGGAACGGACGACAACAGCTTGGCGGTATCCATACACAGACATTTACTCCTTTGGCCGTCGGCACGCACAGCCGCGTGGCTGTAATCGCGGAATCGACACGAATCGGCGCCTGCGAGGCATATCCCTTCCCCGGCTACCCAGAATCGCTGGGTTGGCCACCGTGGACCGTGCCGACGGGCCGGATCATCGACCTGCCCGGCAGAGGCAGCACGTACTTCGTGGACTCCGTACCCGCTGACGGGCCGACGTACGTGCTGCTGCACTCACTGGCCTGCACCGGGCTGATGACGTGGTGCCCGGTCCTGGACGTCGTGCGCCAGTTCGGCCGGGTGGTGGTGTTCGACCAGCGCGGGCACGGCCAGGGCATCTCGTCGCCGCGGTTTCTGCTCGAGGACTGCGCCGACGACGTCGTCGCGGTGGCCGACGCGTTGGGTCTGCGCACGTTTGTACCGGTCGGCTACTCGATGGGCTCGATGGTCGCGCAGCTGGTGTGGAAGCGGCACCGGCAGCGGGTCGACGGGTTGGTGCTGTGCGCGGCCAGCGCGTCGGTCACCCGCGCGAGCTATGAACGCCTGGCCACCGGCATCTTCGCGGCGCTGATCGAGGCATTCACCCCGGTGCCGCGGCCACCCTCGCAAATGCCATGCGTCGAGGAGCCGGTCCGCGGGGATCACCAGTGGGTGTTCGACCAATTCCGCAGCACCGCCCCTGCCGCGATCACCCGCGCGATCGCCGAGCTCGTCAGGTTCGACTCCCGGTCGTGGATCACTGACGTGGACGTGCCGACGTCGGTGGTGATCACGATGCGTGACCGCGTGTTCTCGGCCCAGCGTCAGCAGTCGTTGGCCGACCAGATACCGGGCGCACACACGGTGACGGTCGACGCGGGCCACGCCCGGTGCACACTGCAGCCCGACAAGTTCGGGCCGGGACTTCACCAGGCGGTTGATTCGGTTCACCGACGGGCCGTGGCCTTAAGCGCGTGAAGCGACTCAGCACCGGGCGGCACGCACTAGGGTCGAAATATGACCGCCTCAGCCGCGCAAATCCCTGACGTCACCGCCTCATCCGCGTGGAATGCCCTGCAGCGTCATCACGATCAGATCGCCACCAAACACCTGCGCGAGTTCTTCACCGAGGACCCGGCGCGCGGCGGCGAATTGACCGTCAGCGTCGGCGATCTCTACATCGACTACAGCAAGCACCGGGTCACCCGAGAGACGCTGTCGCTGCTCGTCGATCTCGCGCGGGCGGCTGACCTGGAGCGCCGCCGCGACGAGATGTTCTCCGGCGTGCACATCAACACTTCCGAGAACCGTGCGGTGCTGCACGTGGCGTTGCGTCTGCCTCGGGACTCCTCGCTTGTTGTCGAGGGGCGCGACGTCGTCGCCGACGTGCACGACGTGCTGGACCGGATGGGCGACTTCACCGACCGGCTGCGCAGCGGCGAGTGGACCGGCGCCACCGGCGAGCGGATCACTACCGTCGTCAACATCGGCATCGGCGGCTCAGACCTCGGACCGGTGATGGTGTACCAGGCGCTGCGGCACTACGCCGACGCGGGCATCTCGGCACGGTTCGTGTCCAACCTCGACCCGGCCGATCTGGTGGCGGTACTGGCGGATCTGGACCCGGCCAAGACGCTGTTCATCATTGCGTCGAAGACGTTCTCGACGTTGGAGACGCTGACGAACGCGACCGCGGCGCGACGGTGGTTGACCGAGGCTTTGGGCGACGCCGCGGTGTCCAAGCATTTCGTCGCGGTGTCGACGAACCGCAAGCTCGTCGACGACTTCGGCATCAACACCGACAACATGTTCGGCTTCTGGGACTGGGTCGGCGGCCGGTATTCGGTGGACTCGGCGATCGGGCTGTCAGTGATGGCGGCGATCGGGCGTACGCGTTTCGCAGAGTTTCTGACGGGCTTTCACACCGTCGACGAGCACTTCCGGACGGCGCCGTTGGACGCGAATGCACCTGTGCTGCTGGGGCTTTTGGGTATCTGGTACAACAACTTCTTCGGCGCGGAGACTCGCGCGGTGCTGCCGTACTCCAACGACATGGCCCGCTTCGCGGCGTATCTGCAGCAGCTGACGATGGAGTCCAACGGCAAGTCGGTGCGGGCGGACGGGACGCCGGTGACGTGTTCTACCGGTGAAATCTTCTGGGGCGAGCCGGGAACCAACGGCCAGCATGCGTTCTATCAACTGCTGCACCAGGGCACGCGGCTGATTCCGGCCGACTTCATCGGATTCAGCAGGCCCACAGACGATTTGGCGACCGCAGACGGTCGCGGCAGCATGCACGACCTGTTGATGAGCAACTTCTTCGCGCAAACGCAGGTGCTGGCGTTCGGCAAGACGGCGGCCGAAATCGCCGAGGAGGGAACACCTCCCGCCGTGGTGCCGCACAAGGTGATGCCGGGCAACCGGCCGTCGACGACGATCCTGGCGACCGAGTTGACGCCGTCGGTGGTGGGCCAGCTGATCGCGCTGTACGAGCACATCGTGTTCACCGAGGGCGTGATCTGGGGCATCGACTCGTTCGACCAGTGGGGTGTGGAGCTGGGCAAGACGCAGGCCAAGGCGCTGCTGCCGGTGATCACGTCTGACGCGTCGCCGGCGCAGCAGTCCGACAGCTCGACCGACGCGCTGGTGCGCCGCTACCGAACAGAACGCGGCCGCTCGACTTAGTTTTCCGCGAGCCGAGCGTTCTGTACAACGTTGTACAATTGTCGCCATGACGTCAGGCAGCATTCCCGTATCGGAACTGCGCGAACAATTGGCCGCGGTGATAGACGAACTCGGCGTGCACGGCAAAGCGATCAAGCTGACGCGCCACGGCCAACCTGTCGCAGTGCTGATGGGCTTTGAAGCATTCGAGGCGCTGCTCGACGATCTCGATGACGCCGACGACTACCGCGCCCTAGCCGAACACGATGCGGCCGACGAACACGACACAATCCCTTGGGAATTGGTGAAGCACGATCTCGGAATCGCGTGACCTATCGGGTCCACAAGACGCATCGGGTTGACCGCGAGCTGCGAGGGATTCAGAAGCGCGACCGACTCCGTATCGAAGGTGTCGTTGCATTGCTGGCCGAGAATCCTCGACCGCCCAAGGCGACGAAGCTCG